>JANLTF010000371.1:0-13715 GCA_031362825.1 Acidobacteriota bacterium
CCACCCGCTACCGCAGGTGGTTCTGACTTAGGCGGACGCTTCGGTGACTTCGCGTTTTAGGATATACATGATGCGGGTGCAGCTTTCGCAGGTGATGATCTGGTCGCCGCGTTTTACTTCGAGCAGTATCTGCGGGCGAAGCGACATATAGCACGCACTGCACGAGCCGTTGACGACCTCGGCGACGGCGATTCCGTCGCGGCTGCGTTGGGCCATTCGGTTGTAGATCGACGCGAGTTGTGCCGGCAGAGTTTGAAACACCGTGTCGCGTCCCGCGTTGAGTTTTTCGTACTGCGTGGTGTCGGCGGCTATCTGAGCGTCGTGCTGTTTTAGCGCGGTTTCTAGATTGGAGTCGAGCGTTGCGATCTCTTCGCTGCGTTCGGCAATTTCCTTCTCGACCGTTTCGACCTCTTCCATCGTCTCGACGATCTGCGTCTCAAACGCCGCGATCGCTTTTTGCAATGCGTCGGTCTCGCGCATCGCCGTCTCGTATTCTTTTGAGTTCTGGGCGTGCTTCAGGTTGCGGTCCGCACGTTCTAGATAGGTCTTATTCTCGGCGATCTGCTTCTCCAATTCGGCACGTTTTGCGTGCAGCGAATCGCGTCGATTTTGGATATCGCGAATAGAAGAGGCGTGCTGTTCGAATTCTTGTTCGATCTCTGCACGCCTGGTTTCCGAAGATTCGATTGCCTGTTTTAGCCGCCTGAGGTGAGTATCTGTCTGCTGTAATTCTATCAGTTTATCAAGATCTGCTATCACGTTGTAAAATATCTCCCTTTGTACAAAAAGCTCGTGTAAGATTTATTCTACATTACCGACACAGTAATAAAAAGCCGTGATGTCAGGTCATCAGGATATCGAGATGCCGCATGAGTTCCACCGAATCGACCTCGTCTGAGGTCTCAGCGTTTCGCCATTTTGGCGTCGGTTCCTCTGCAATGAGCTTTAATTCCGCCGTCATTTTCGGCATCCCAAAGTGCGAAACTCTAGCAAACGCCAGTGCTCCGCCGCGCATAATACCGTCACCGGGAGTTCGTGTCCAACCCGCTTCGACCGACAAACATCTCACTCCGTGACGTACCATCACGCGTGTTCCGACGAGGTTCGAATTGCCGTGGGCAAAATTGTGCGGATCGTCGCGCTCGATCGTCAGTGAAACATGGCTGCGGTTTGCCGTGGCCGCGATCTCGATCACAGTGTCGAACAGCCAGCGGACACCGGCACTGCGGATCGCATCGTTCGACGCCTTTAGCCGCAGAAAATCAGCGACGTCATTGCGGCCTGTGTCGGCGGCTTTCGACGCGGCCGTATCGAGCATTTGCGACCATATTTCGTCGAGTTCGGTCATACCGTGAGAATACGGCGGCGAGTGAGAAAAGGCAATTTCGTGCTATCCTTTTGAAGACGAACGCCATTAATATAAACTGTTTTATGAGATCATTTGCGATCATTTTCCTGTTTTCTGTGCTGCTCATCCCGGCATTTACTCAGACGACAAAACCAAAGCAGACAACGTCGAAAACTCCGCTCAAAAAGCCGACTCCTTCGAAATCGACCGCCGCCAAGCCAAAACCAACACCAAAGAAGCCAACCACGACCGCAACCAAACCAAAACCGACCGCAACGCCCAAACCGAGGATCGATGAAACGGCCGAATGGGAAAAAGCACTCGCGACGGCCGACGCTTTTGAGCGGATCGGCGCGATCAAAAAGTTCCTCGCAGCGTTCCCAAAGACCAAACGCCAGTCCGAGGCCCTTGAGACAATGCTCAAGCTCCGTGCCGATATCGGCACCGAACGTCTGCTTGCCGGTGATCTCGAAAACGCCGTTAAGCTATTCAAATCCGGTGCCGCCGAAGCGCCAAAGCCCGTTGCGGACCAGCTATTCACCGACACACTCGCCAAGTTTCCGGCGAATCTCTTCTTCCGCGGAGCCCAGACCGAGGCACTTGATATCGCCAAAACGATCGAGGAACGCGTCGATGCAAACCCCGCTCAGCTGATCACGATCGCCAATTTTTACCTCAGCGTCGAGAACGGCGAAGAAGCGAAACGCGTCGCCGAAAACGTAATAAAGATCGCTCCAACATCCGCCGTCGCCCATCAAACTCTGGCCCTCGCGAACCGGATGGAGTTCAAACTCGAAGATTCCGCGACAGCCTACGCAAAAGCTTTAGAACTCGAACCCGATTCGCTGACGGCCCGACGCGGCCTCGCCGAAATGAAACGCTCGCTCGGCAAAGCTGACGAGGCGGTGACGCTGTATCAAGAGATACTTGCAAAAGACGCAGCAAATGCCCCTGCAAAGACCGGACTGATCTTGTCCTTGTTTGATGCCGGAAAGCGTGCGGATGCGGAGCGCGAACTAAAGGCCTCGCTCGATGCAAATGCCGGCAATGTCATCCTGCTCGCCGGTGCTGCCTATTGGTACGCCGCCAACGCCATCGGTGACAAAGCCGTCGAATACGGCCAGAAAGCCATCGATAGTGATCCGCGATACATCTGGTCGCACATTGCCATGGCTCGCGGCTTTCTGCTTCTTGACAAGCCGCTCGATGCCGAAAGAACTCTGATGGCGGCCCGAAAGCACGGCAATTTCCCGACGCTCGAATACGAGATCGCGACAATGCGGGCCTCCGCCGGACTCTATCGCGAAGCCGCCGAGTCGATCGATCGTATGTTCGTCATGAAAGACGGACAGGTCGCAACGGACCTCGGGCTTCGTGTTCCGGTTCAGGCAGATACGTTTATCAAACTGATCGAGGACGAACGCCGGGCAAGCATCTTCGCTCCGACATCAGCAGACACGCTGGAGAATTCAACGCGTCTGCGGGCTTTGTTTGAATTTACAAACGCCGTTGGCAGTTCCGACGCTGACGCGGCAAGCAAATTTGCGGACGCATTCGTGGGCGGCGACGATCGCATGAAAACTTACCGCCAGCTATTCGTCGCGTCGCAGTTGGTGTCGAAAAAGCTCGCTCCGGCCAAGGTCCTCGATCTGACAAAGGCTGCCGTGACAGGCGTCGATAAAGCGATCGATTTTAAGTACGCGACTGTGGCAGTTCTGGCCGATGAGATCTATCAGCCGCGTTCCCTTGCTGCCGCTCGCGGCGAATATATTCAGGCCGCAAACGTCCCGCGTCCGACGCTGCTCGCCATAGTTCGTGGCCGCATCGAAGAATTGAGCGGTGCGGCTTTTGCTCAGATGGACAACCGGGACGAATCGATCGTCCGGTTCAAACGTGCGATCGGTGTCCTGCCCGCCGAAAGTGCATGGTGGCGTTCGACGATGTGGCGGCTTGCAACGGTCTATGAAGGAGCCGGAAACAATGCCGAGGCCCTTGAAACGTATTACAAAAGCTACAAAGCCGGCACGCCCGATCCGATCAAATACGCCGTCATCGAGTCTCTTTTCAAACGCGTGAACGGCAATACCGAAGGCCTCGAACTCAAGATCGGCGCAAACCCGCTAAAGGCCGTTTCCGAACAAACCGTTGCCCAGATTCCGACGCCAACGCCCGAGCCGACGCCGCTTCCGACGCCGGAACCGAGCCCGACGATACCTGCGTCCATTCCGGCAAAGGATGTACCGACCCCGACTCCAACGCCTGAACAAGCACCGGCTCCGGAGCCGAGCCCGACTGTTCCCACGATTCCCGCAAAATCCGAGCTAGTCACCGAACCAACTCCGTTGCCGACGCCGCAGCCGACGCCGGAAAACACGCCGGAGATCATTGCGACTCCGACGCCGGCCGTTGTTCCGGAAGCAACACCGACGCCGTCTTCAAAACCTAAAGAAACCCCGCTGTTTCCTCCGGTCGTTATCACTATTCCCGTTCCGGACACAACGACTAAACGGGCCGAAGCCGAGGTAAAACCGACTCCGACGCCCACGGCCACAGTCGTCGAAAAGGTGCCGGACGAGACGTCGGTGGCCGTTAAGACACCGGACGAGACCACCGTCACGCGTCCACGCGTTACCACCGACAGTACCGAAACGCCTGTGGTCAAGCCGTGTACGGTCACATCGAGCGAACCGTCGATAACGCTTCAGAATGCGGGCAGTGAGTTGGCAATAATAATTGGCACCGAGACCGACGAAGACTTGTCATCGATGACGGCCGTTTCGAGCAGTGCAAAAGACGTTGAGGTTCGGCGACAGGAGATCACCGCGATCAAGGGACGGGCGTTGTTCGTTGTGCGGAGTTCGAGCGGCAAGGCGGGGCTGTTTCAGATCACATTCTCGGTGCCGTGCGGCAAGAAAAATGTCGAGGTGCGTGTCCGCTAGCGACGGCTCGACTTCGGAGTTTCCGTCGATTTGATCGAAACCGTCGCCACCGCGGCCAGCAGCAGAAAGATAAATGCATTCGCCGGCGTTCTCAGCGGAAAATCAAAAAAGCTGTGTATCAGTATCCCGACGCAGCCGGCAAGTGCCCCGATGGCGACAGACGAACGAAACCCATCGCTCGTATTGGCGATAACCTTCAGCCCCTTCTTAAACAGCAAAAAGATAAACGCCGCAACACATACAAATCCGACTATGCCCGCATCGGCTAGTGTCTGCAAATAATCGTTGTGGGCCTGTTCGATGCGAAAAATACCATTCCAGGTATCGAGCCTCGTAAACGCAACGCCGAACGCGTCGTAACCTGCACCGAGTATCGGATGCTCTGCGAATATCTTCAGAGCCGTCGTCCAAAAGTGAATGCGTCCATTACTGACATCAGCCGGAGCGTCAGCCAGGCCCGCTCCGCGCATTAGCGACGTATCGCCGCCTACAAACACGACCACACCCAAAATTACGACGACCGCTGCCAAAACCGGAGCGATCACGAGTATCAACTTCTTCGGAGGCTCAGAGGCGTCCTTTTCTCCGCCTTTTGATCTTGACCAATATCTCACGATCAGGACGAACGACAGGATCCCTGCATAACTGATAAATCCGCCCCTCGAACTAGTCAGCAAGGCAGCGACGATCAGCATCAGCGCGCCGACGCCGACCAGCAGCATTTTGTCGCGTTTTATGCCTTTTCCGGCCAAGAGGCCAAGTGCGAGGCCAAAACCCATTTCAGTAAACGCCGCAAAATGGTGCTGATTGACAAACGGCCCAAAGGGGACCGCGTTAGGCGTTTCGCGCAAACCGTAGATCGCTTCCGGTTTGGCGAGCCATTGCAGGATGCCAAAAAAAGACACGAGTGCGCCAAAAAGCACGAGGCCGATCGTCACCTTTTTAAGGCGGCGCTCGGTGTTCAAATAAGTAAGTGCGGCAGCGAAGAAAACTAAATAGACGATCAGCCGCACGAGAAAGAAGCGTGTCGCGTATGGGTCCATCGACAATGGCTGTCGTGATTGGTCGGCCAAAAGTTCGGTCGGTAATCCACTCGAAAAGAAAGGCAATAGCTGCACAAACCCGATCGCGATCAACCCCGCGAGCGGCAGCAAGAGCGTACTTCGGTTGATCAAAATTCCCTTGCCGAGCCACGCGTCCACCAGCCACGTCAGCGCAATTATTCCCGCCAGGACAGAAATGACCGTCCACGTTCCCGTATCGACGCCGCCGTACAACACGGTCGAAAGGATCGGAATAGAGCAGAGCACGAAGAAAATCACGCCGCTCGCACGCGAAGCGGTATCGCCGATCTCATGGTCCTCGAACTCAAATTTCATAACTTTCGGATCGAAACATCGTCGAGCCACAACGACCCGCTGATCGGGCATACCGTCGATGGGCAACGGTCACGCACGAGGCGTATGATAACGCCATCGAGCAACGCTGGCATAGTAAGCTTGGTCTTAACTGCGGCCCAGTCGCTGATTGCAGCCACCGGTTCGCTCAATGCGATCACCGTGCTGTCGATCGGACTGACGATCTCCCAACGAACCGTTGAAGTGGTTTTCAGATCGGAACGGTAATAGAACTCAAATTCGTAAACTCCACCGGGATCGGCCGAGGCTAGCTGCCCGACTGACCGGAAATCGGACGCCTGCGTCGAATTGAACGCGATCAACAGGCTGCTCGCACCGCCGTGCTTTTGCGTTTTACTAATGGCTATCTGCGGTTCCGCTCCGACCGGGATCTGCCACTCAAAATCCGGTGCCGCCGTCAGCTTCACGCCCGCTTCGAACCCGCCGTCAAAGATCCTTCCCGCATCCGGCCTTTCGGTCCCGCCAGGATATAGGTCGCCGAGGACCTTTGCCGCCGCACGAAACTGATTAGCCTTTCGCAACGCTGCCCCGACTGCTGAGCCGCCATCCTTCATTTGCGCCGATTGCAACGACGCGGGTACACGGCCCCACGTTGCGAGAGCTTCGTCATAGCGCTTTTGCCGAACAAGATAGGCGGCGAGTGCCGTATTTGCCGCCGGAGTCTCGGCTATCTTTTCCCTGACGCGGGCGATGTCACCATCGAAGAGTTCCATCGCCGTCACGACGGCCGGAGAGCAAAATGCCGGATTCGACGTGGCCGCAGAGCTGATGAACGAAAAGCCCGCATCGGTCTTTCCCGCCCTCACCAAAGCGTTGCCATATGCCCATTGTACATCTGCGTAGTTGGGAGCGAGATCGAGAGCTTTCTTGAGAGCGAGTTCTGCACCCTGAGAATCGCCGTTTCGCTCGCGTGCGTTTCCGAGTTCGAGCCACGAAATAAAATTGTGCGGAGCGAGAGCAGCGACCTGTTCGTACTCAGCCAGTGAGCGGTCCTGGTTTTCAGTTGAAAATGTCTTTCGGAATATCGCGGCGGCGGCGAAACGCGTCTGTGGATCCGACGGAGCAAGGCTGACCGCCAGATCGGCGATCTCTTTGAGCTCGGCCCGTGTTGAGAGAGCGTTCGCAAAATTCCATTTCGCACCGAACCACATTCCAAAAACCACAACGACCGCCGCGAGCGCGAGTATCGCTCGTCCAGTCTGCAAATTTGTCTTGATTATAGTTAATGACACAAAGTGTTTTTGAGAACCTTCATCGAAGTTCAATCAAAATCGATAGGCTCGATCTTAAGGAACGCCCGCCTCAGCGAGATATTTTGATCGTTACAAACCCCCCGAATGTCCTTGAGCCTCTCCGGTGAAATGCTCCGGCTGGCGATCAGTATTTCCTCGATCTCCTTGTCCTCACATATTTCACCCAAAGAACCGTTACCGTCAAAAACGGTGAGGCCGTGAATGACCTTACCGGCCTTTAGCCGATCGTCGTCAACAAAACCGACCGGCCGATAGTCCCATTTCGGGTTGTTTCGCAGTTCGCGGAGAACCATTTCCCCGCCGTCACCCGCTCCGAAGATCAACGCCCGTCGGCCTTCTTTTGCCATCGGCAGCGGTATCGCCTGACGGATCAAACGGAATGCCATACGGCTGCCGATAAGAGCGGCCAACAGCAAGATCGCGTCAACAACAAAGACAGTCCGCGAGAAAAACTCAAATCTGTAGAACAGCAGCAGTGCCAACACGCTTACGACCGAACCAAGAGCGACGCCTTTTGCGTACGTAATAAAATCGCCGACACTCGTATAACGCCATAATCCGCGATAGACACCAGTGGCCAAAAATGAGCCGAGTTTTACAAGGACGAGTATCGGAAGGCTCTTAATGAAAAGATCCCATTCCGCAGTTGCCTCGAATGGGCCGAGAACCAGTACATAAGCGACGTAATAGGCTAGTGTGATCAACAACGCGTCCAGAAAAACCTCAAAGATCCGCCGCTTGTGCGAGACGTTGATCAAAAACGCAAAGACCGCACTTTCGTTTGCAGCCTCGACCGCGTCCTTTCCTTCGTAAACCTTTACCTTTGAAAGATAAACACCAATGATTATTAAGACGATCGAGAACACCAGAATAAGCGACAGGCTCTGCATCGTCTCAAGCCGACTGATCGCGATCGAGATCGTACCAGCAACAATCGCAAACGCATACAGCATCAGCACCGCTGCACGTTCCGACAATCCAAGAGCGACGAGCCGGTGAGAAGTATGGTCGCGGCCGCCCTGCGAGGCCTTTCGGCCCCACAATTTCCGCAATATCGTAACGAACGTCGTATCAAATATCGGCACGAACAAGATCAAAACCGGAACCGCAAGGATCGCGAGTATTCCACGCGAACGCCCGCCCGTCTGATTTAGCAAGACGGATCCCGCAAGCAAAAAACCGACGAACATCGATCCGCAATCGCCCATAAAGATCGATGCCGGATTGAAATTGAACACCAGAAATCCGAGCAGTGCCCCGACAAAGACTGCAACGAATATGAGTTCGGTCGTTTGCCCATTCACCGCAAAGCTCAGCCCCAACGCAATACTCGCGATCGCAGATATACCGACGGCCAGCCCGTCCATGTTGTCGAGCAGATTGATCGCATTGGTGATACCGATCACCCAAAACGTCGTTATCCAGATATCGACGATCGCATAACCGGTTATCGGCATCGTCAATCCGAACGAGACAAGTATCGCAGCACCGATCAATTGTCCGATCAGCTTTTGATAGGGCTTAATATTTACGATGTCATCGACCAGCCCCACGACAAACAGCCACGCACTGCCGCCCAGCAAAGCAAGCGAATCACGCGTCGGCGGCACAAACAGCACGTACATCACTATCGTCGTAATGAATATCGCTGTCCCGCCAAGCATCGCCGTCGGCCGCTTGTGCCAACGATCCTCTTTCGGTTTTGCAACAAACCCGCGCGTTGTCGCATATTTGCGAACCGCTAGCGTCATCAAAACGCCAAGCAAAACGCTGATACCGCCGCTCAGAAAGGGGTTTGATATGAACTGAAACATTATGTTGTTGTTTTCGACCCTTTGTCGGCTCTAAAACGCTCGTCTATCGAATGTCGTCATCAATGGGAAACCAACTACACTCAAAATTAGGCCTTTACTTCCGCAACCGGTGGCGACAGGTTTCTCGACTTCTCAAAGCGCGCGATTTTCGCAGCCTTTTCGGTCATAAATACCTGGTACACCGCCGAAATATCGGCCACCATCTTTTCGGCCCTGAAATTTGGATCCACATGACGCCGGCCGTTCGCGCCCATCTCTTCTCGCAGGGCCTTATCATCGAGCAAATTTGATACAGCTTCAGCCAGTTTTGCAGAATCGTGTATCGGCACCAAATAGCCGGTTTTCCCGTCGATCAATACCTCGCGGGTTCCATCGACATCAAACGAAACACATGGTTTGCCCATCGCTAGAGCTTGGGGTAGAACACGCGGCAATCCTTCCCAGAGTGCTGTATGCGCAACGACATCCATAGCCGATATCATATCGGGAATTTCCGTCCGGTCAACTAATCCCGCGAATATGAAATTTTCTTCTATTCCAAGCCTTCGCACCTCCGCGAGCACTTGTTCATGCAATTCGCCATCGCCGATCAGTAGGAATCGGACGTTTGGATGGCGGCGAACGATTTCCGGTGCCGCTTTTAACAGCTCATCGTGGTTTTTTTGCGGCGCAAGCCGGGCGATTTTGCCGACAACCGGAGCGTCCGCGGCAATTCCAAACCGCCTACGCACCTCGGCCGGATCCGCTTTCGAGTTTAAATACCAGTCAAGCTCCATTCCGCTATAAACGGTTGTGAATTTATCCGCACGATCTATGTTCGCCGCCAGTGCCTTGTCGGTTGTCACGTCCGAAACACTGATATAGTGGTCGGTCATCGGAGCGCAGATCTTCTCTGACAAGCGGATCATTCGGTTGACCAGCCATGGCTGATGATCGTGGAAAGTAAGTCCGTGAAAGCCGTGGATAATGATGGGCGTGCGGGAGAGCCATGCGGCAGTGCGCCCAAGCACTCCCGCCTTCCACGAATGTGTATGAACCACGTGATATCGGCCTTTTTTGATCAGCTTATACAACGCCCAGAAGGATTTAAGATCGGCAAGCGGAGCAATTCGACGCTCCATGGACGAAATAACAGTAAGTTTTGTGGTTTCGGCGGCCCTCGTCAGCAGTTCCCCCTCGAGGCCGTAGTCGACGCCACTAACAAGTTCGGCCTCGTACTGCAGCATGCGGTCAAGGCCTTCGACGGTTAGTAATGTATTCTCCTGCGCTCCACCCAGGATCATGCGTGTAATAATGTGCAGGACACGCACAGGCTTCGATTCTTTCATTCCGGTAACCAACCTCTCAAAAATTCACAAAGAACTAATGGCAATCGGCTGATCAGACGCGAGCTTAAGGTTTAAAGCCGACGGATGTTCCTGCGATCGTGCGGGTAAATCGCTGCCAATTGCCAAACCAAAAATAACCGAACTTTCCGACAAGACCAGACGCGACTAATCCATCTTGAACAATGTCTCAGGATCGTCTTCGTGACGGATCTCGTCAATCTCATTAGACTTGTGAACGCCCATGTAAAGCTTGTTTGGACAGTTTATCACCATCCCGTCGATGTCGCCAATATTCTTATAGCCGTGAACGACGCCTTTGGGTATGATCACGGCCATCGGATCGTCGATCCCGGCCTCAAGCGTCATCGTGCGATTGTACGTCGGTGAATCGGCTCTGTTATCCCACATTCGCACCTTAAATGTCGAAGGCCCGATAAAGCAAAACAGATCTGCCTGATCTACGTGCTCATGCGGTCCACGCTGAACGCCCGGCGTCGTATACGAAATGTAAGACATCACCGGATGAAACTCGGCCGCGATCTCATCAAACCTGTACAATTCAGCCAGCCATCCGCGATCGTCGTGAAATTTTCTTAGCGGATAGACGACCACATCATGAATGTCCGCTTCGATAAAGGTCATATTTTATTGGCTCCGTCTTTTGCGACCAGATTCGTAGCCAGCAGCAGACTCTCGAACGTCCCCGCGTCGGTCCACCAACCATCGAGTTCATTCCAAGTCATCTCACCGCGGTTAATGTAATGGTTATTGACGTCCGTGATCTCGAGTTCACCACGGCCCGACGGTACAAGAGTTTTGATCACATCAAACACCGTCGCGTCATAAAAATAGATACCGATAACGGCAAGGTCCGATTTTGGCTCGGTCGGCTTCTCAACGATGTTGAGCACTTTGTCACCATCCAGCTCCGGCACGCCGAAACGCTGCGGATCGGGCACTTTCTTGAGCAGTATCTTAGCTCCCCTACCTTGTTCAAGGTATTCTTCGGCCGCTTCTTTAATGTTGCCCTCGATAATATTATCACCAAGTATCACGCAAATCGGCTCGTCGTCGGCAAAATGCTCGACCAGGCCCAACGCATCCGCGATTCCACCTTCGCCTTCCTGATACGCATAACTCAGATGTTTGAGGCCAAATTCGCGTCCGTTACCGAGCAGCTTCAAAAAATCGCCCGCAGAATTCCCGCCGGTGACGATCATAATGTCGTCGATCCTGGCGTTTATCAACGCCTTGATCGGATAATAGATCATCGGCTCGTTATAAACAGGCAGTAAATGTTTGTTTGTAATTTTCGTCAGCGGACTCAGGCGAGAACCCAAGCCGCCGGCCAATACGACACCTTTCATAAATTCTTAAGTTTAATCAATAAATCGCTGAAACCAAAGTTCGAGCATCAACAGCGACCAGATCGGGAAGGCGTGATCAAATTGTCCACTGAGGTGTTCGTTCACATAGCGTTCGATCGCGGAACGCTCGATGAGGCCGCGATTCAAGGACGATTCCGATAGTAAAACATCGCGAACAAAATCTTTCATCTCACCGCGAAACCAGCTTCCGATCGGAACACCAAAGCCCATTTTCCGGCGATAGATGACCTCACTCGGCACGAGTCTCGCGGCCACCTTTTTGAGCAGATATTTGTTGCGAAACCTGCTCATCTTCAGGCTTTCGGGTAGGCTCGCAGCAAACTCGATCATCTTGTGATCGAGAAACGGCGATCGTGCCTCGAGCGAATTTGCCATCGACGCAATATCGACCTTAACGAGCAGATCGTTCGGCAAATACGTCATCTGATCTGTGAGCAAGGTCGCATCCAAAATGCCCGAGCCGTTCGCCCTGGCAAACCACTGGTCGATCACATCCGAGCTCTTTTGCCCGTTTAACCTTGATGTGAAATCCGCCGTATAAATGTCCGCTTTGACAGCCGGCTTAAATATCGACATCCAGCGAAAATATCGCGCACTGCGGTCTTCGTTCGCCGAAGTCAAAAACCGCTGCACATCGCGTACGCGCGTCTTTTTCAGCTCCGTTGAAGGCAGAAAATTGATCGGTGCCTCGATAAACGCCTTTCTGAGCGGCTTCGGTATCTTCTTATAAACCTCGGCGATCTCCATCGCCATATAACGCTCGTAGCCTGCAAAACTCTCATCGCCGCCATCGCCGTTGAGGGCGACGGTCACGTGCTTACGCGTCTCTTTTGAAACGTAATACGTCGGTATCGCGCTTGAGTCGGCGTATGGCTCGCCGTAATGATCGACCAACGTCGGGATGACTTCGACAGCATTCGGCCGGACGATGAATTCGTTATATTCGGCTCCAACGTGCTCAGCGACACGCTTCGCGTACTTCAGCTCGCTAAAATCCTGCTCTTCGAAACCGATCGAAAACGTCTTCACCGGCGTCGAACTCTCCTGCGCCATCAAGGCCACGACCGCCGACGAATCCACACCGCCCGACAAAAATGCCCCCAACGGCACCTCCGATATCATTCGCATCTTCGTCGATTCACGCAAAATGCGCGTGGTCTCGACGATCGCTTCTTCCTCGTCGATCTTTATTTTCTTGGAAAAATCGGGCAGCCAATATCGCCGCGTCTCGATCTCGCCGTTTTTCCATTTGAGCCAATGCCCGGGCTCGAGTTTGCGGATCTGCTTGAACGCCGTCTGCGGAGCCGGCACGCACATGTACGAGAGATAGTTATCGATCGCCTCATAATCGACCTCACGCGTCACCGACGGATGCTCGAGCAAAGCCTTGAATTCCGACCCGAAGATCAGATCGCCGTTCGCCTGATGCGAATAAAGTATCGGTTTTTTCCCAACTCGGTCGCGCGCTAAAAATAGCGATTTATCCACCGTGTCCCATATTGCGATCGCGAACATTCCGCGCAGATGCTGCAAGCAATCGACGCCGTATTCATCATAAAGGTGCAGTATCGCTTCGGTATCAGATTTTGTCTGTAATTTATGTCCGCGTTCGATCAGGCCACCACGCAGTTCCTGATAATTGTATATCTCGCCGTTAAAAACAATGACCTTCGTTCGGTCCGGAGTAAATATCGGCTGCTGCCCGCTCGCCAGATCGATGATCGACAAACGCCGCATCGCCAGGCCCACGTCCTCATGAACATAAAACCCGTCCTCATCCGGCCCCCGATGCCGAATTGCTTGATTCATCTTTTTCAAGACTTCAGCGTCGACCGATCGAGAGCCAGAGTTTACGAATCCGGTAATTCCACACATAATATTAAATTAAACAGCAAAATTGCCGTCTCTAGGTATGTCGCAAGGCCCTCTGACGCCCGGTTCGGGCCTTCGCTATCAGCCTCGCATCCTCACGCTTCTCGATCAAAACAACAACACCCACTGCGACAAAGATAAAGTAAAGTACCTGTATCTGCGCTCGCTGTCGATATGCGGTTCCAACATTGCCCTGAGACAACGAGTATGTAATCGTTAATATAAACAAGAACAACACAATTGAAATGGCATTCCGCAACCGATGTTTGAGCGTGTACCATGCTCCATAACAAAGCAATGGTATCATCGCCCACCATTGAGGTGATTTTCAACTTGGGCCACCGTTGGCTCTTGT
>JANLTF010000375.1:0-2790 GCA_031362825.1 Acidobacteriota bacterium
CGGCCACATCGTCCTGCGTAGAAAGCGGATTCGAAGCGATCAAGAGCGATTCTGCTCCGCCGGCCTGCAATGTGCGGGCGAGGTTAGCGGTTTCGGTCGTGATGTGCGCACAAGCGATCAGTTTGACGCCTGTGAGCGGCTTTTCAGCCTCAAAACGCTCGCGAATGAGCCGTAGAACAGGCATTTCGCGGTCCGCCCACTCGATGCGCTGCTTGCCTTGCGGTGCAAGGTTGATGTCTTTGATATCGTATTCCATTGATGTTCCAACGTTAGCCATTAGTCGCGACTCCTTTGTGTTCCTCAGCCGCAGTCCTCAGAGCTTCGGCTTTATCTGTTACTTCCCAAGAAAATTCATCGTTCTTACGGCCAAAATGGCCAAAACGAGCGGTTGCTTTGTAGATTGGACGGCGAAGGTCGAGAGCTTCGATGATCGCCGCAGGCGTCAAAGTGAAATTCTCGCGGACGATGTCCGAAATTCGCTCGTCATCGATCGTTCCGGTGCCGTGCGAATCGATCAAAACTGAAACCGGTTCCGCAACTCCGATAGCGTAAGCTAACTGAACAGTACACTTATCAGCAAGCCCTGCGGCAACGACATTTTTCGCAATGTAGCGAGCCATATACGCAGCCGAGCGGTCAACTTTTGTAGGATCCTTACCCGAAAAAGCACCGCCGCCATGCGGCGCATACCCGCCGTACGTGTCGACGATGATCTTACGTCCGGTCACGCCGGCATCGCCCATCGGGCCGCCGATCACGAATTTGCCCGTCGGATTGATGTGATATTTGGTCTGGTCGTCGATCATGTCGGCCGGGATCACCGGTTTGATGACATGCTCCATGATATCAGCGCGAATGTCTTCGATATCGAGGTCCGCAGTCTGCGACGAGATAACAACAGCCTCCACACGAAACGGCCGGCCATCGCGATATTCGATCGAAACCTGCGATTTTCCATCTGGACGCAAATAGGGAATCGTGCCGTCGCGGCGGACTTTCGACAGCTGACGCGTCAAATTATGAGCCATCTGGATAGGCATCGGCATCAGCTCAGGCGTCTCGTTACAGGCGTAACCAAACATAAGGCCCTGATCCCCGGCTCCACCAGTGTCAACGCCTTGTGAAATGTCGGGCGACTGAGTGCCAATAGCGTCAATAACGCTGCAGGTATTCGAATCGTATCCGAATTCTGCATCGTTATAGCCGATCTCTTCGATCGTTTCACGAATGATCTGCTTGTAATTGACCTTTGCCGTCGTGGTGATCTCACCTGCAACCACCGCCAAACCTGTGGTCACAAGCGTTTCGCAGGCTACGCGCGCCGTTGGGTCTTGTGCCAAAATAGCGTCCAAAATCGCATCTGATATATGATCCGCAATTTTATCCGGATGACCCTCGGTCACCGACTCCGATGTAAATAGAAAATTTCCGTTACTCAATTGTTTTACGTAACTCCTTATATTGGGTTCTCTAAACTGAAATCTGTGTTAGATAACAAAACGAAGATTATAACGCCAATAACACAATGTGTCAAAGCCCCGAGTCGCGGCAGGGCAAGAGAAACTTCGGCGTCAAGGGGTGAACTCCACTCGCATGGCATGCGTCCGATAATAGAGATTATGTATTTTCACAAGGGAGTCATCCGATCAGTTCCGGCCAGTCATCACCTTGAGTTGAGCCTTCCTCCGTGGGGCTATCACTGGGCGTTGCGGCGGCTGAAAGCTCTATAACCTTTTGCTCAACATATATTGGGCAATCAAGCCTGAGTGCGAGCGCAATTGCGTCCGACGGCCGTGCGTCGAATGTGACAGGGTCGCCGCTTCGATCGACTAGTTCGATCCGGGCGTAAAAAGTATTTTCCGTCAGGTCAGTGATGATCACGCTGATGGCGGACAAACGACACTCGATTATCACGTTTCTAAGCAGATCGTGCGTCATTGGCCGCTGCGGGACGACCTTTTCGATCTCAAGGGCGATGGCATTGGCCTCAAAGGCTCCGACCCAGATCGGCAGAACAGTCTCAGATTCGACACCTTTAAGCACTACAATGGGCGTGTTTGTGTTTGGGTCCATTATTAAGGCCCCGATCTTGACTTCTATGAGATTTGGATCCATTTCCATCCTTATTGAACTACTCCAAACAGGGAGTTTGCCTTAATATCCGTGATCTCCACATCGACGATCCTGCCAAGCATCTCCCGCGAACCCTCAAAACTAACGACCTTATGGCATGTGGAGTGGCCCGTCAATCCAGTCGCGGAACGACTCGAACCTACCTCAACTAAAACTTTAAGCACCTGATTAACATATCGCTGTAAAGCTTTGTTCTGACTCGACTTCTGGTCCCGCTCCAGCTCAAGAAATCTTATGGTTTTCTCAGCCGGAGATACATCATCGATCATTTCAAACGCGGGGGTTCCTGGACGCGGCGAGTATTTGAAAATATAGGCCATATCAAACCCGCAGTACTCGACCATTTTGACCGAGTCGAGAAAATCAGCCTCAGTCTCACCCGGGAAACCAACGATAATGTCCGTCGTGAGCGCGATATTCCGCTTTGACGACTTTAATCGGTCGATCTGCTTAAAATAGCGTTCAATCGTATGGCCGCGTTTCATCTTGCCAAGAATGCGATTACTGCCAGATTGGACCGGTAAATGTACCCAGTTGCAGAGATTTTCGTGTTCTTCGATGGCGTCAACGATGTCGTCGTTGAAATCGCGGGGAAATGAGGTGTTAAATTTTATCCGCTCGATCCCGGTGGCTGCGACGGCCTGGCCGAGCGGGCCG
>JANLTF010000425.1:0-5477 GCA_031362825.1 Acidobacteriota bacterium
CTCAGCACGTCGAGGGCGTCAGTGTCGGCTCCGGTCGCCGTTAGTGTAAACGGAGTAAGACGCGGAATGGTAAACGCCGCGCCGGCATTTATCGTCGGTATTGCGTTCGGTACCACTCCCGGCGTTCCGCAACTGCCGCCATCCCCCATGTCCTGGATGTTGGCGATATTCTGTGTGAGACTGCGGATATGAAACGTCGGAATACCCGTATCGACATACTGTTGCAAATTTCGGGCGGTGCAGATGCCAACGTACGACATGAGTGTTGAACCGCTGGCGACCTCATAGGCGTTCGCTGCCGAACGAGTGGTGCATGCTCCAGCCATATCACGGTTGTTGTAAGTATGGCTCGCACCGAATTGATGTCCGATCTCGTGGGCTACATAGTCAACGGTGAATGGATCGCCGTAAAATCCCGCGCGGGCCGAATAGCCTCCGGCCTTCTGTCCCATACGGCAAACGGAGGGCGCTGAGGCAACGCCACCACCGCCGGTTCCGTAGAGATGGCCGACGTCATAATTCGCGTTTCCGACACGGGTGTCGATCGCGGCCTGAAGAAGCGGAAACTGCGTAACATCATTGTCTGTATTATCGAACGGGTCCGTCGCCGGATCGTCATAGATAATGTTCGTCATATTGTCGGCAATGGGCGGATTTACGAGTACCAGCGTGACGGACAATTCACGGCGGAAAATACCATCAAGCCGGGCGACGCTGGTTGTTAGCGCGGCAAGCGCTGCAGTGCGAACCGTAATCGGATCGACCGACATGGTCGTGCCGCGGGCCCATTCGCCGGTTGTCGCTACCGCGAGGCGGTACGTACGGATGTTGGCACCGTTTGTAAATTGAGAAGGCGTTTCCGGTTCTTCAAATTTAAGATTGCCGGCGCCTAAGAATTTCGACACGGTCTCATCGGTCCCGCAGGTAAAATCGCCGGTCGGTTTACCGAAGTCGCTCTTATAATATACATAGTAATTTTGTGTATCGTCCTCTTGATATGGATCGATATAGACGACTCCGGCGGAAGAAAATATGTAACCGTGAAAACCCTTGCTAGTCCAGTCAAACTGTGCCACGGCGCCCGTATCATCAATCCCATAGCCGCGCATGGTTTTCCAGGTTGGGAAAGCGTCTGCGAGATGCGGGGCAAGGATCTGAGTTTCCTCGATGCGAAAACGCGACAATTTTCCGTCGGGCATTGGAATTTCTATAACAACGCTGCGCTGCTGTGCGTCCTCCGAGAATTCGGCGGGAACGTCATAGGTGCGGGCCCGAAAAGCGCCTTCATTCAGACTGAAGATACGATAGCGGTCCGGGGTCATCTGACGGCGTCCAACAGCAGCCGGCGGACTGCCGACGACCTCTTTCCACAGCTTAGCCTTTCGGTTGGCGCTGTTCGATTTGTTGTTCGCGGGTGCGGCTAGCGTCGCGGTTGATGTCACGAGAAGAAGCAATAGGGATAGAAAAATGAAATGGACTTTTTTCATCGAAGTACGATTGAACACGGTCTGGCCTCCTGTAGGTTTGGTAGGTTGAGCGGGAACGTTCCAAGGAATTCAGAATGTTGCCAACTCAATTGCAATCAACAATTAGAAGGAATCGTACCACTAAAGATTGACCGAAAACAATTCATATTCTTTGTATTTTGGTGAATTTCCACGATTTTCTCAGTTTTTTCGCACGTCTCGTGGGAAAACGAAAACCATTTTGCTATATTGGCAAGATGATTTGTTTTCAGGAGAAGTTTTACAAAATGAAATCTATTTATTCGTACGCCATATTGGTGATCTTGCTGGCATTGTTTGCGACCTCTGCATTCGCTCAAAAGCAGCGGTCGAAGGACGAGTTGCTAAAGGAAATTGCGACTTTGTCGAACAGTGCGGTCGCGGCCGACAAAGAAAAGGCATATCAGACGAGCAAAGAGTTTTTGGCACGGTTTGGGACCGATAAGAACGACAATGTAAAAAAGGTCCGCACGTTTCTTGAGTCGTACCGAACCACGATGTTCTACAAGGCGGTCGACACGAATAAGGCCGCTGATGCCTTTACGCTCGGGAAAGAAATACTCGCCGATCAGCCGCAAAACGCCGAGATCCTGATCAACCTGACCTATGCCGGATACAATGCGATGGCAGCCGGTGACAAGACCCATCTCGACGACACTATTTCGTCGGCAAAAAAGGCTGCGGAACTGCTCGAAGCTGGCACATTGCCTACGTCGTTTGCTCCGTTCAAGGAAAAGAACGAGGCACTAGCGTGGATGTACTACATCGGCGGTACGCTCGTAACGCCAAAGGACAAAAAAGCCGGGGCTGAGAGCATTTACAAGGCTACGCTCCAGCAATCACCGATCAAGGACAGTTCGCTGCCGTACAACATGATCGCTGGCTTTTACGAAGAGGTCTATGAAAAACTCGGAACCGAGCTAAAACAAAAGTTGGCTGTGAAACCGGTAAACGAGGCTGAAGCAACGGCTCTCGAAAAACGCGTAGCTGCCGCGCTCGAACTTATGCTCGACGCCTATGCACGCTCGTCAAAACGGGCCGACGCAGAAAACGCCGCGAACAAGGACACTTTGAAGAGCCGTCTCGCTCAGGTGTATAAGTTCGTGAAAAAGACCGACGTTGGTTTGGCAGAATACGTCAGCTACATCAACAAGACGCCATTGCCGGATCCTAGTAAATTTTAGTTTGCTTGAGATGTCCGAAAATTGGAGAGTTGTAAAACAAGCGAGCAATTTTGAACGCGGATTGTGCAGATTCAGCGGATTTTACGGATATCAAAAAAATCCGCCTTGATTCGCTTGATCCGCTCAATCCGCGTTCAAAAAATACAATAATTTTGTTCGCCTTCGTCGTTAGACAGTCACTCCTTCCTTTTCAGCTTCGCGCATTAGTTTGGCGACGTGAAAGATGTAGTGGATGCCTGAGAAAACGGCAAATCCGGCGACGGTCGTATAAACAGTGGGAAGATAAAATCCGCGAAGCTCGGGGAAGACTGCCGCGACAAGAATAGCGATAACACCCACGACCTGAACAAACGTACTCGCTTTCCCGAGCCACGAAGGCTTAAAACCGCGAAAACCAGTCATCACATTTATCGCACCCGCGATAGCGACGATCGCAACGTCGCGGCCGATGACGGTTGCTGTTACCCAAAAGGGAACGGGCAGGTGACGCGGCGTTCCCATTACGCTGGCCATGGTCAGCATTACGAAGGCGGTTGTCATCAGCAGTTTGTCAGCGACAGGATCGATGATCGTTCCGAGTTCAGATTCCTGCTTGAGCCTGCGGGCGACAAAACCATCGATTCCATCCGAAACGCCAGCAATTGTAAAGACGACGAGAGCCCATCCGACTCGCTGATAGACAAGCAAGATCGCAAAGACAGGTATCAACCCGATCCGCAAAAAGGTCAGAAGATTGGGAATCGTGAGGACTTTTGTGGAAACCTGTGATTCGCTCATTCCGCTGTTCTCAGCTCCAAAAGCGTGATCTCGGGCGGGCATTGATAGCGCATCGGAACAACGACTGTACCGATGCCGCGGGTCACATAGAGTTGTGACCCTTTGCGTTCATACATGCCGGCCGTGAATTTGCGGCGCGGCAGAATGCGTTTTTCCCGGTCGCGGATCTTGATCTGACCGCCGTGCGTGTGGCCGCTCAAAGTCAGGTCTATGCCTGAGCGAGCGGCTTCGCGAAAAATGATCGGATTGTGTGCGAGGAGCAGTTTCATCTCGTCAGGAAACGAACCTCTTAATGCCGCCGGAACATCGGTCTTGCCGACCATGTAATCATCAACACCGGCCAGCCAGAACGACGCTCCGCGAGCCTCAACCCTGATACCTTGGTTGACGAGCATGTTGATTCCCTCGCCGCGAAACAAATGTGTAACAAGCTCGGCGTCAGTCCAATGATCGTGATTACCCAGGCAAGCATAAACGCCGTATTTTGCCTTCAGCAGGCCAAGGACCGCTGCGACCGGAGCGATATATTCGCGTTCGTGCGAAACATAGTCGCCGGTCAACAGGAACATATCGGGCCGCAGGCGATTGGCGACCTTGACGACGCGCTCGATGTGTTCGAGTCCCGTAAACGGGCTATGGTGAATGTCGGAAAGCTGGATTATCTTGAAACCATCAAGCTTTTTCGGCAGTCGTTTGAGCGTGATCTCAACGCGTTCGAGCGAAAGGCTGGTCGCCTCGTCCATCGCGACCTTTGCCTTTTTCGACCAATTTCCCGCGATGGTACGCAGTGGCGTATCGTTGCCGACGTAGGCGTTGATGCGGGTCGAAAGCTTGATCCGTTTTGGTGCGGCGGTTCTCATCAGTGTGGTTTAGATTAAGATATTTCGGCGTAAGATGCCATTAGAAATGATGCATAACGAGCGCTAAGCCGCGAGCACCTTAAGAAACTTCCGCTTTCCAACCTGTAACAAAACGCCTTTTGAGTCGATAGCGATCTCCGAATTTGCTGCCGAGGCCTTTTCATTGTTTACCTTTACGCCACCTTGCTCGATGAGGCGGCGGGCTTCGCCTTTGGACGCGGCGAGGCCGGTGTCGGCTAGCAACTGAGACAACGCATAGGTGCCTGCGGCGATCTGCTTTTCTTCGATATCGTCCGGCACTTCTTTCTGGACGAAGCGTTTGACGAAATCTTCCTCGGCGGCTGAGGCATCTTCGTTTGAATGGAAATCAGCGATTATAAGCTTTGCGAGGTTCACTTTTGTGTCACGCGGATTGCGGCCATTTGAAATTTCAGATTTGAGATTTGAAATTTCCGATGGTGCGAGGTCGGTCAGCAGCTCGTAGTATTTCCACATCAGGTCGTCGGAGATCGACATTATCTTGCCAAACATCTCGTTCGGAGCGTCCTCGATGCCGATGTAATTGCCGAGCGATTTCGACATTTTCTGCACACCGTCGAGGCCTTCGAGAAGCGGCGTGGTGATGATGACCTGCGGTTCCTGATCGTACTCGCGTTGGAGGTTGCGTCCCATCAGGAGGTTGAATTTTTGATCCGTCCCGCCAAGTTCGACATCGGCGTTAAGTGCGACAGAGTCGTAGCCCTGAACCAGAGGATATAGTAATTCGTGCAGCGAGATCGGCTTTTCCTCGTTCATGCGCTTTGTAAAATCATCACGTTCGAGGATCTGTTTGACGGTTGTTTTAGCGCAAAGCTTTACAAAATCGGCGGCCGTAAATTTGTCGAGCCACTCGCCGTTGAAACGCAGCTCGGTCTTTTCCGGATCAAGCAATTTGAACATCTGCCGTTTGTATGTCTCGGCGTTGATATTGATCTCCTCGCGCGAAAGCGGCGGCCGCGTCACGTTCTTACCCGAAGGGTCGCCGATCATCCCCGTAAAATCCCCGATCAAGAAGATCACCGTATGCCCGAGGTCCTGAAACGCCTTCAGTTTTCGGATCACCACAGTATGCCCAACATGTATATCCGGCGCCGTCGGGTCAAGCCCGAGCT
>JANLTF010000435.1:0-2729 GCA_031362825.1 Acidobacteriota bacterium
TTGTGTCATATATTTTGGTGCGCGAAAAAACGCGAAAAGAGTAAGGTATTCTACTCCAGTTTCGCGTTTCTCGGTTAGTTTACTTTTCTTATCCTGTCGATCGAGCGGCCTTGCTCCATCCGTTCGGCCACGAACAATATGCGGCTTTTCTATTTTCTAACCGCCGATCGTACGATTCCCGAATCGTCTTCCGCAACAAACTCTAGTTCTTTCAGATCGTCATTCAGCGTAAGTATCCGCGGCTGAAATAGATATCGTTTTGAATAAACCGAAACGACATACGTTTCGCCCGCCGGAATGTCATCAATAGCAAAATATCCGAACGCCGAAGTGATCGCCATTCGCGGTTGTGTCAGATCGCTTCCGGTTACTATCACATTCGCGTTTCTTAACGGCAGGCCGTTCGCCGTCAATACACGTCCGCTGACCGACACATTAGCTGCGGTTGCTATCCCGATCGTATTCAAAAGCCGTGCAGTAAAAACAGCGGTGTTTGGCGGCGAAAGTGACCGTTGCCCGGTGGTAACGATCTTGCCGTCCGGCTGAAGCGCGACTTTGTTAGCACCCTCAATGGAAAACGATGCAACGAGCGACCCGTCCCTGTTTATTTTCATAATCGCCTGGGCCTGGCTGCCAGACGAGGCTGCTGCGACTATCCTTAGATCGGGCTGGACAACGGCGTCCGAAAAGCCGATTCCCGGTCCAAGCAGCAAAATGCCCTCTCCATCAAATGTCGAGTCTGGCGTTCCG
Source organism: Acidobacteriota bacterium (assembly GCA_031362825.1). GTDB lineage: Bacteria > Acidobacteriota > Blastocatellia > Pyrinomonadales > Pyrinomonadaceae > OLB17. Next base: position 751 of record JANLTF010000435.1, read on the forward strand.
TCGCTCAGATAGGTCACCATCGCCAAAGACTGCTGGCCCGTCATTGGATTTTGGTAGGATCCTCCTGCAATGATCCGTCCGATCGGAGAGATCGTGACGTGATTAGCAGGACCAAGACTCGGGGTCACATAGCCGACGCCGCCAAACGTTGTATCGACCGAACCATCGCTGTTGTAACGGGCAATTAGAAAATTAAAAAAACCAAGACTATCAGCCTTCGATCCACAGATAACTATTTTTCCGTCAGGCTGCAGAACTGCGTCGTTTGCTACCTCGGTTGTGTCCGGAGTTAAATTACTGATCAGGATCCCGTCGCCGTCGAACGTCGCATCGAGAGAACCGTTGACGTTGTAGCGAGCCATAATAATGTCCCGGGAATCGACCGGGCCGGGCAGGTTTCGAGTGCCTACGACGACGATCTTTCCGTCGGATTGTGTCAGGACGGCCCTAAGGTTGGGGGTTGTTCCACCAAAAACTGTCGTTACCTGGCCGGTTGTACCAAAAGACGTATCGACAGTACCGTCGGCGTTGAATCTTGTTAGAGCCGCTGTCGTGCTGTTGAGCAATCCGACGACAACAATTTTGCCGTCTGCCTGTAAGCCGCCGGCTGTGGCCGTTGCCGTGAATGAACTTTCGGCGACGCCGTCGCCGCTAAAGGTGGTGTCGAGCGTACCGTCTGAATTATACCGAATTGCGCATAAGCGGACGTTGCCAAGGGCGGCGACAATAATCTTTCCGTCTGTCTGAACGAAGATATCGCGACCGAGATCGTTGGAGTTCGAAGCTACATCGGTCAGGCGAAATCCGGTTCCGTTAAATGATAAGTCGAGATCGCCGTCGGCTGCGGAGACGAATGCGGCTGAACACAAGATCAGTGCAAGAAAGATAAGTTTGTTTCTCATATAGATTGGCCTTCTAAAACCAAATCGCAACAAAAGTGAAACAAAAGGCTCATATGTTTTTCGCAAGCGTGGAAAAATTCTGACTTGCTGCTAAAATTGCCCATAACTTGACCGATGGACGTATCTTCAGCAAACGTAACCAGACTGCTCAATGACGCTCGCGATGGCTCGAAAACGGCCCTCGACGATCTGCTGCCGCTCGTTTACGGTGAACTGAAGCGCATCGCGCAGAAAAAGCTGTCGATGGAACGTGCCAATCACACGCTGCACGCGACGGCGCTTGTCAACGAAGCGTATATGCTGCTCGTCGATCAGCACTCGGTCGATTGGCAAAACCGACTGCATTTTTTCTCGATCGCTTCGGAAGCGATGCGGCGGATATTGGTGAATTATGCAGTCGCAAAGAACCGCCAGAAACGCGGCGACGGCGTGACAATGCTGTCGCTCGAAGAAGTGGTAAGTTTCCCGAACCGTTCGACGGTCGATCTGGTCGCACTCGACGACGCTCTCAATACGCTTGCCGAAATGGACGTCAAACAGGCTAAGATCGTCGAGATGAAATTTTTCGCCGGTCTGGCCAACGAAGAGATCGGAGAGGTGCTTGAAATTTCTCTGTCGCAGGTAAAACGCGAGTGGCGTTCGGCACGCGCGTGGCTGCTCGCGGAGCTAAAAGCCTGAACAGATTATGTCGCCGGAAGAGTGGAAAGAAATCAAGGGCTTTTTCGATCTCGCCGCCGACCTTGCGGGCGACGAGCGGAAGCGTTTCCTCGCTGGCATTAAACCGGAAAAACGGGCCGAACTTGAAAAATTGTTGAGAGCCAACGAAGACGAAACGGGCCGCCTCGACGACTCGCCAATCGATTTTAGCGGAATCGGCGAAAATCCGCTGCCGGGCAGCATCGGCGGTTACACGATCTTGCGTGAGATCGGCCGCGGAGGTATGGGCTCGGTTTACGAAGCTATTCGCGAGACCGCTGATTTTATCCAAAAAGCGGCACTTAAAGTGATCCGCGACGGCCTCAACAGCGAAACCATTCTTCGGCGTTTTCGAGCTGAACAAAAGATCCTCGCTTCGCT
>JANLTF010000473.1:0-1765 GCA_031362825.1 Acidobacteriota bacterium
GAGCACTACGAAGAAAAACTGAGTGCAACAACTGCCGGTGACCTTATCAGCGAGATCGGTACGTGGCTCGACGAGCCGATGTCCGACGGTTCACTGATACCGACGTTTTTGCTTGCTCAGTTTGTTCGCAAACACGTCACGGTCGCTCTCGGCGGTGACGGCGGCGACGAGATATTTGCTGGCTATCCGATGTACTACGCACACAAAGTAGCGAAGAAATACACGGCGATCCCTGAGTTTTTGCGAAGCGGTTTGATTGAGCCGGTCGTCCGAGCGTTGCCCGTTTCGACTAAGAATATGTCATTCGATTACAAGGCGAAACGCTTTGTTCGGGCGGCGAATCTTGACGCCGTCGAGCGGCATCATTCGTGGTTCGGTTCCTTTTCGGCGGACGAGCAATTGCGCCTTCTGAAGCCGGAAATTCTTGCGGCGTCGGATGGCGATATTTATCGTGGGCCACGTGAAATGCTTGCTCTTTGCGATGCGACCGACGAGATCGAGCAGATGCAGTTTCTCGACATGAATTACTATATGGCCGAGGATATTTTGACCAAAGTCGATCGTGCGGCGATGGCCGTTAGCCTCGAGACGCGGGCGCCATTTCTCGATCCGCGCGTTGCCCAGTTTGCTGCCGCGTTGCCGCTCGACTACAAACTCAGTGGCAGGAATGGCAAATATATTCTCAAAAAAGCTGTCGAAGATCTGTTGCCGCAAACTATTCTCGATCGGCCCAAAAAGGGTTTTGGCATCCCTATCGCCGAATGGCTGAAAGGCCGCCTAAACCCGCTGATGCACGAACTGCTTTCGCCGGAGCGATTGCGGGATCAGGGACTATTTGAGCCGGAATACGTTCAGACATTGATCCGCGAGCACGAGACGGGCGTGGCTTCGCATCACAAACAGCTTTGGACACTGCTAGTCTTTCAACTCTGGCACGACAATTTTCTTCCTGCCTAATAAGTGGATAGTGGCCGGTTTTTTGTTATTATCTCGTTATGGCAAGTCTTTATCCTGAAATCGAACCGTTCGACACCGGAATGTATATCGTGTCGGATATTCACACGATCTATTACGAACGCGTCGGCAACCCGAACGGTGTGCCGGTCGTGTTTTTGCATGGCGGGCCGGGCGGCGGTTTGATACCGCTTTACCGGCAGTTTTTTGATCCGGCGGTCTATCAGGTGATCTTGTTCGACCAACGCGGTTCGGGCAAATCGACGCCGCATGCCGAGCTGCGTGAGAATACGACTTGGGACCTGATCAAGGATATTGAATCGCTCCGTGAAAAGTTTGGAGTCGACAAATGGTACGTGTTTGGCGGTTCGTGGGGCAGCACGCTGAGCCTTGCGTACGCTGAGACCCATCCTGACCGCTGTCTGGGGCTCGTGCTGCGCGGAATCTTTTTGACGCGCAAGAAAGAGCTTGAGTGGTTCTATCAGTATGGTGCGTCCGAGATCTTTCCTGATTTTTGGGAACGCTACCGCGACGAGATCCCTGAGGCCGAACGCGGCGATTTTATCTCGGCATATCACAAACGCCTAACGAGCGATGACGAACAGACACGCCTCTCGGCGGCACGTGCGTGGAGCGTTTGGGAAGGCTCGACCTCCAAACTCTATCCCGACAAAGACCTCATGGATCACTGGGAAGGCGATCACGAAGCCCTCAGCCTCGCTCGCATTGAGTGTCATTATTTTATGAACAACTCGTTCTTTCCGACCGAGAATTACCTGATCGAGAACGTCGACAAAATTCGCAATATTCC
>JANLTF010000254.1:0-4760 GCA_031362825.1 Acidobacteriota bacterium
CTTTTTCCGCCTGCGGGGCTGTCGATGTCGGATGCCGTGATCAATTACGCGACGTATCGCAGCAGCAACTACAACTGGATGCTTGGCCGCTTTATCGTTATGGCCGCGAGGTTGGATGAATTTTACGAAAATGCGACTGAATTTATCCCCAAAAACGGAGCAGATCCTTGGCGTGTAAGCGTCGTTGCAGGTGAAGATGTCGTCGAAACGATGCATCTGGTCAAGAACTTCAACGTACGTAACAGCCCGAGGGTTGTTTGCGACACGGTCGAAGTAAGAGCAACATCTCAGGGAAAGATAGATAACACCATAGCGTCATTGCCGGCTGATGTGACGGCTTATTTTGAACTTGCTCCCGATGAAAGTCTGCCAGATCTGGTTGCGACACTTGCACTCAGAGGCCAGCAGGCAAAGATCCGCACTGGCGGTATTACACCTGACGCTTTTCCAACGTCGCAGCAGATAATCAGATTTGTGCGAACTTGTTTGGCGGCAAATGTTCCTTTCAAGGCGACCGCCGGACTTCATCATCCTGTCAGGTGTTTCAAGCCGCTTACTTATCAAAAAGATTCGGTCAAAGGCACGATGCACGGCTTTTTGAATTTATTTATGATGACCGGCTTTGCCCGCGAAGGCTTTAAGGTCAGCGTTCTCGAAGACGTAATGGAAGATGAGTTTGGCGAGGTTTTTCATTTCGAAGAGCACTCGGCGACTTGGCGGGACAATTTCAGCCTAAACACCCGGCAGATCGAGATCTTACGAAAAACCGGCATCCAGTCGTTCGGATCATGCTCATTCGATGAGCCGGTCGCGGATTTGCAAAAATTAGGAATTTTATAGCCCGACGGTGCAGAAGCCCGCACGTTAGTAAGGGCGTAGCACTTAACTCAACAGAATGACTTACCAGATAAACGAAACACACGACCCGAACCTCAAAAGCTGGGTCGAATCCGCCAACGATCCGAATACGGATTTTCCGATACAGAATTTGCCGTTTTGCATGTTTTGGCGCTCCGCGGAAAGCGAAGCTCCTCACTTGGGCATCGGTATCGGAGACTATATCTTTGACATTAAACAAGCAATCGTTGCGGGGCTTCTCGGCAGTGGATTCGATCCGTTAGCGGAAGAGATCGATCTCTGCGATCTATCATTCCTGACTGAGGTTTACGGCACAGCGATCCTTTCGGATCTGAGGCGGTCTGCGTTTGAAGTCCTCCGCGATGATGCTGACATCGAGATCATCGAAGATGCGAAAGAATGCATGATACTAATGAGCAAGGCCGATCCCGAACTCGCATTTGAGGTTGGCGACTACACTGACTTCTACTGTTCGATTTATCATGCGACGAATGTGGGGTCGATGTTTCGGCCGGACAATCCTTTGCTGCCGAATTATAAATATGTGCCGATCGGGTATCACGGGCGGGCTTCGTCGATCGTGATCTCGGGGACGGAAATCAAGCGGCCGAAAGGGCAGAATCGTACAGACCAGGAAGCTCCGCCGGTGTTTATTCCGTGCAAGAGTCTCGATTACGAGATGGAGGTCGGGTTTTTTGTCGGGCAGGGGAATGAGCTTGGCACACCGATCCCGATCGGCGAGGCGGAGAAACATATCTTCGGGCTGTGCCTCGTCAACGACTGGTCCGCCCGCGACATACAGGCGTGGGAATACCAGCCGCTCGGGCCGTTTCTCGCAAAGAATTTCGCGACGACGATCTCGCCCTTCGTCGTCACGATGGAAGCTCTCGCACCGTTCCGCACAAAGGCCTTCGAACGCGACGCGGGCGATCCCGCACCGCTCGATTACCTTGCGGACGAAAACAACGAAAAGTTCGGCGGCATCGACATCAATCTCGAGGTCTTTATCCAGACCGAGAAGATGCGTGGCGAAAACATCGAGCCTTTTTTACTAAGCCGCTCGAACATGAAGGACCTCTACTGGACCATCGGCCAGATGCTCACGCACCACGCCTCCGGCGGCTGCAACCTCCAAACCGGCGACCTCATCGCCACCGGCACGATCTCCGGCAAAGAAAAGTCCGAACGCGGCTCCATGCTCGAACTCTCGTGGCGAGGCACTGAACCCATCGAACTCCCATCCGGCGAACAACGCCGCTTCCTCGAAGACGGCGACGAAATAATCATGAAAGGCTACTGCGAACGCGAAGGCTTTCGAAGAATAGGCTTCGGCGAATGCCGCGGACGGATTCTGCCGGCGGATTAGGATCTCTTTAACGCAGAGACCGCAGAGGACGCAGAGAGGAAGAAAGGTAAATTTTCTTTTTTCTCTGCGTTCTTTGCGGTCTCTGCGTTTAAATTCTTCTGTCTGATAGAATTCAAGTGTGAAAGCAGTGCAATCAGTTCCGCAGGCAATTGTTGCTGTTCGAACGTCCGACGGGCGTGAGTTTGGCGACGTTTTGGCAGTGGAAGAGCCACTGGAGATCCGCATTGGTTTGCCTGACGGAAAGCACAAAGCCGTGTCGATCACAATGCGGACACCGGGCGACGACGGCGAGCTTGGCGCAGGTTTTCTGTTCACCGAAGGCATCATTTCGTCGCACGATCAGATCAAACAAATACGACATTGCGGCCTAAAGATCGGCTCGAACAAAGGCACACTCGACCGTGCATCTGCTCTCAACTCGAACGCCATCCGCGTCGATCTAAACGACGTTATCGACCTCGATCTCAAACGCCTCGAACGCAATTTTTACACAACCTCAAGCTGCGGCGTCTGCGGCAAAGCCTCGATCGAAGCCCTCGCGACCGGAGTCAAGCGAACCGAAAGTGATATCAAGGTAACCTCCGACGTCGTTCATTCGCTGCCGGCGAAACTACGCGAAGCTCAAGCTGTTTTTGAGACGACGGGCGGCCTGCACGCGTCGGCGTTGTTTAGAGCGAACGGCGAACTCGATATCGTTCGCGAAGATGTCGGTCGGCACAACGCACTCGACAAGGTAATCGGGCGAAAATTCATGTTGGGCGAAACACCAATGTCGGACAAGCTATTGCTCGTCTCTGGTCGTGCGAGTTTCGAACTCGTCCAAAAAGCATTGATGGCTGGAATTCCGATACTAGCAGCGGTCGGTGCTCCGTCGAGCCTTGCTGTCGAACTTGCACGCGAATACGGCATGACGCTGATCGGTTTTGTACGCGATGAGCGGTTTAATATTTATTGCGGCGGCGAACGGATTGATTCGGTCCGTTGATGTTGAGTAGCGGACCGATTAACTTGGAAGAACACACTCCCTACCGGTCGTGTTTCTGCCTATGAGCGACAAACCAACGAATCTCAAAGTGACACCGCCGCCGACAACTTCGGCGGGCGTTCATGCCGTTACGAACGCGCTCAAGCATCTCTATGGAAAGATGGGGCCGGTTCACGCGACGCGTGGGATGCTTGCTCTAAATCAAAAAGGCGGGATCGATTGTCAGTCGTGCGCTTGGCCAGATCCGGAGCACAGGACGATCAATGAGTTTTGCGAGAACGGAGCTAAGGCTCTGGCTGACGAAGGTACAAAACAAAAGATCGGTGCGGAATTTTTTGCGGAGCATAGTGTTGCCGATCTCGCGGCCCGCGAGGATTTTTGGCTTAACAGCCAAGGCCGTTTGAGCGAACCGCTTATTCTTCGCGAAGGCGGAGATCATTACGAGGCTATCGAATGGCGAGATGCGTTCGAACTGATCGCGGGCAAACTCAATTCACTCGCTTCGCCTGACGAAGCTGCATTTTACACATCAGGCCGAACGTCTAATGAGGCCGCATTTCTATACCAGCTTTTCGTGCGTCAATTTGGCACGAATAACCTGCCCGATTGCTCGAATATGTGCCACGAATCGACGAGCGTTGCTTTGAACGAATCGATCGGTTTAGGCAAAGCGACTATACGGCTCGAGGATTTTGAGAAGACGGATCTGGTAATCGTGATCGGGCAGAATCCAGGTAGTAATTCACCGCGAATGCTCTCCTCGCTTGCCGCCGCAAAGAGCGCCGGAGCGAAGATGATCGCGATCAATCCGCTCAAAGAGGTCGGGCTGACGAGCTTTGTCGATCCGAATCCGCAGCACGGAAATTTGTTTGGTGTTCTCGGCCTCAAGCCCGCAAAACTTGCCGATCTGCATCTGCCCGTCCGCATCGGCGGCGATATGGCCGTGGTCAAGGGATTGATGAAGATCCTGCTCGAACGCGAACGTGAATCGCCGGGGACTGTCTTCGACCATCAATTTATCACTGCGAAAACTTCAGGTTACGAAGACGTTATCGCCTCTGTCAATGCCGTCGACTGGACAGATATTCTCGCCGCCTCGGGGCTAACTCGCGAACAGATCAACGAAGCCGCCGAAATGATCGTCGCCGCCAGATCGTTTATCACTTGCTGGGCGATGGGCGTGACGCAGCATACCGACGCGGTCGCGACGATCCAGGACATCGTAAATCTGCATTTGCTGCGAGGTTCGATCGGCAAACCCGGTGCCGGGCTTTGTCCGGTTCGTGGGCATTCGAACGTACAGGGCGACCGCACGATGGGGATCTGGGAAAGGATGACGCCCGCATTCCGCGAGAATCTCGAGCGGAAATTTGGCTTTACCGCGCCCAAGGATGACGGATTGAACACCGTCGAATCTATCGCTGCGATGGCCGACGGGCGAGCGAAGGTGTTTTTTGCAATGGGCGGCAATTTTGCGGCCGCCTCGCCGGATACCGATGCGGTTGCGTCGGCACTCGCGAACTGCGATCTGACGGTTCAGGTCATCACGAA
>JANLTF010000501.1:0-14689 GCA_031362825.1 Acidobacteriota bacterium
CGCTCAAGATCCCGCTCGAAGAAAGATATTTGCCAAACATAACCGCACAGGTCGATTTGGTTGGCGCCGAATCGCGAACAAACGACAAAGGCGAGGTCGATACGAAACTCGCCAAACGCCCGGCGTTTGCAGCGGGCAATATTAATCTGGCGATATCGACCGATTCGCGCAAATTATTTGTGACGGCCGATGCCGTCGATAAGACGCTCGCTCCCGGCGGTTCGACCAAGGTAAATGTTGCCGTCAAAGACAATCGCGGCGAGCCGGTATCGAATAGTGAGGTTGCATTGATCGTTGTTGACGAAAGCGTACTTGCATTGACGCGTTACACGATTGCCGATCCAATGAGCGCGTTTTACACGTCACGCGGTGTCGGGACGACCGATTATCACTCGCGAAAAGACATTTTGCTGGCAAACCCGGACGACGTCAAAAAACCACCACCGCCAGACGTACAAGGTGGCGTCTCCTTCGGCCTCTATGACATCGCTAGTAGTGAATCAAGCGTTGGACGCGGTGCAAATGCCCCCAAACCAACGGCCATGCCGATGAAAAAAGGCGAACGCTCGCGGGATGATATGGTCGGAGCCGACGAAGAGAAGCCGCAATCACCGGACACGCCGATCAATCTGCGGCAGAATTTCGATGCCTTGGCCTTGTTTTCGCCCACGGTCAAGACCGATTCGAATGGCCGTGCTGTGATCGATATCAAGCTGCCTGACAACTTGACACGGTATCGCATAACTGCGGTTTCAGTCGATGCGGGCAAGCGTTTTGGTAAATATGAATCGAACATCACGGCGAAGCAGCCGTTGATGGTTCGCCCCTCAGCACCGAGGTTTATGAACTTTGGTGACAAGATCGAGTTGCCGGTGGTAGTTCAAAATCAGACCGACAAAGACATGGCCGTCGATGTCGCCGTTCGTGCGACAAATGCAAACCTGACCGGCGGCAACGGCAAACGTGTTTTGGTCGAGGCCAACGACCGTGCTGAGGTACGCTTCCCGGTTTCCGCAGACAAAGCAGGCACGGCGAGATTCCAAATCGCGGTCACATCGGGCAATTTCAATGACGCCGCCGAGATCAGCCTACCGGTTTGGACACCCGCAACGACCGAGGCGTTTGCGACCTACGGCACCACCGATCAAAACGGAGCGATCGTTCAGCCGGTGCAGACGCCGGGCGATGTATTCCCGCAATTTGGCGGGCTTGAGGTGACGACATCTTCGACTCAGTTGCAGGAACTGACTGACGCGTTCCTCTATCTGACAAATTATCCCTATGCCTGTTCCGAGCAGATCTCGTCTAGGATGATCTCGATCGCGGCGATGCGCGATGTTCTCTCGGCCTTCAAGGCGAAGGATATGCCGACTGCGGCTCAGCTCGAAGGCTATTACAAACGCGATATCGAGATACTGCAGTCGCGTCAGCGAAACGACGGCAGCTTTGGCCTCTGGAAACGTGACAAGGAGCGATACGAATATCCGTTCCTGACCGTCCACGTCGCTCACGCTCTGGCACTTGCGAAGGCAAAAGGCTACAAGGTTCCCCAGGAGATGATCGACAAGGTCAAACCGTACCTCAAAGACGTCGAAAAACACTACGACGAATGGTACAAGACCTCGCCCGAGGTTCGCTGGACGATCTCGGCGTACGCTCTATACATCCGCGACATGATGGGCGACAAGGACGTTGCGAAGACCAAGAAACTGCTCGCCGAAGCAACGATCGAGAAGATGCCGTTCGAGGCTCTCGGCTGGGTCCTGTCGGTACTCGCAAACGATCCGGGATCGAAGGTCGAAACCGACGCGATCATTCGTCACCTGATGAACCGCACCACCGAGACCGCAGCAACAGCGAATTTTGTCACGAACTACGGCGACGGTGCGTGGCTCATCATGTACTCAAACCGCCGTGCCGATGGCGTCCTGCTCGAAGCGATGATCAAGGCCGATCCAAAGAACGACCTTATTCCAAAGCTCGTTCGTGGCCTGCTCGCTCAGCGAACAAAAGGAGCGTGGTCGAATACGCAGGAGAACGTTTTCATTCTGCTGGCACTCGATCGGTACTTCAATACGTTCGAAAAGGTCACGCCTGACTTTGTCACGCGTATCTGGCTCGGAAATACATACGCGGGCGAAGAGGTGTTCAAGGGACGCAGCGTCGATTCGAAACAGCTTGATATCCCAATGTCGTATTTGGTCGATCAGGGCGGAACGTCGAACCTGATCCTCGATAGGCAAGGAGTTGGACGATTGTATTATCGCATCGGCATGAAATACGCGCCGAAGAATCTGAAACTCGAACCGGCAGATTACGGGTTTACAGTTCTCAGAAAATACGAGGCAGTTGACGACAAAGAAGACGTCAAGCAGAACGCCGACGGCAGTTGGACGATCAAGGCCGGAGCGAGAGTTCGCGTACGGCTGACGATGGTCGCACAGGCACGGCGTTATCACGTCGCGTTGGTCGATAATCTGCCAGCGGGACTTGAGATACTCAATCCGGGACTCGCGACGACCGAAGCGATCCCCGGCGATACTCAGGGCGACACCAGCGTAGTAACTTACGGCAGCCGTTCATACGGTTACGGCTCATGGTGGTGGCGTCAATACTGGTTCGACCACCAGAACTTCCGCGATGAACGAGCCGAAGCGTTTGCGTCCTTGCTCTGGGAAGGCGTTTACAACTACTCGTACGTCACGCGGGCCACCACGCCCGGCCAATTCATCGTTCCGCCCGCCAAGGCAGAGGAGATGTATCATCCAGAGACCTTTGGGCGAACGGGAACTGATTTTGTGAGGGTCGAATAGCTTGTAAAATATGTTGAACTGACAGGCGGGCGGCTCAATTTGCCGCTCGCCTTTCAACTTAATTGAACCTGTGGTGTGCTAAAATCCTTTCAATATGAGATGGCTCTTCACAATAAGTGTTCTCGTTTTTTCGGTTTGCACAGCCATGGGACAGACGGACATTCAGAGGCTCGTTAATGCCGAACATGCGTTTGCGCAGATGGCTAGCGAAAGCGGTACCAGAGCTGCGTTTCTCGCAAATATGACCGAGGATGCTCTTGTATTCAATCCGGATAGGGAAAATGGAAAGGCATTTTGGACAGCTCGAAGTGAATCTAAAGGGCTGTTGTCCTGGGCACCAAACTACGCTGATGTATCTCGAAGCGGCATCCTTGGCTATACAACGGGCAATTGGGAATACCGTGCAAATGGAAAAGGCGATACTCCAAGTGCATTCGGAGAATTTATTACGCTTTGGCTCCGGCAACCAGACGGGAAATACAAGTTTGTGGTCGATATCGGTGTTGGGCATCCAAAGCCGGAAAAGTACTCGACCGAATGGTCGACTCTACTCCGTGTCGAGCACGCTGATAAAGCGAGATCGGAGCCCACGCGGGATACAGCGGCTGAGTTTTACCAATTAGCAGCGACGAAGGGCGTTGCCAAGGCATACGAAAAGTTTGCCGATGAGAATATTCGTTCCTTTCGCGAGGACAAGTTTCCGATCTTAGGTAAGAAGAGTGTGCTGAAGGTGTTGCAGGCAGACAAGGCGGAGTTCGTATTCGCCAAGAAAAGTTCAAGCTTTAGTTCGGAAGACATTTCTTACAACCTGAATACCTATACCCGAACTCTAGGCGGCAAAGTCGAAAAGGGGAATTTTTTGCAGATCTGGAAATTTTACGGCGGAAAATGGCACTTGATGTGGGACGTATTCAAACCTGTGTCTTGATCCCAACTTTTTCTTATTGCGGCCCGTTATCATACAGAATACGAATTAGCATCTAACAAGTGAGCGATCATTTCACAAAATTTAGCGAGGTTCTGAGACTCGAATCCGAGGCTATCAACCGCGTAGCTTTGAATCTGAGCCAGAACGAAATAGAACGGTCGATAGATATCCTAAAGACCGGACAAGGTAAGGTGATCGTTACCGGCGTCGGAAAATCCGGTGTGATCGCTGAAAAGATCGCCCAAACACTCACCAGCACCGGAACGATCGCGATATTTGTTCATCCGACCGATGCTTTGCACGGCGGACTCGGCGTCGTTGCCTTGAACGACGTTGTTATCGCACTCAGCAATTCAGGCGAAACCGACGAGATTCTGGCGATCGTGCCGACGCTCAAACAGCGTGGGGTGTCTATCATCTCTATCATTGGCAATATCAACTCGACACTGGCCCGCCAATCGGACGTTGTTCTTGACGGTTCGGTTGATAAAGAAGCATGTCCTCTGAACCTCGCACCAACGGCTTCGACGACGGTTGCTCTCGCCATCGGCGATGCTTTGGCGATGACGCTGATGGAAGCTAAAGGTTTGACAGCAATAGACTTTGCCGCAAATCATCCGGCCGGCCGGCTTGGCAAACGGCTGACGCTGACGGTCCGCGATCTAATGCACACAAGCCCGAACGTCGCGGCAACGTCGGGTTGGCTCGAAATCGTAAAAGCCATTTCTACAAATGCGCTCGGTGCGGTAAATGTGGTTGAAAACGATTCAAAACTCCTCGGCATCGTCACCGACGGCGACCTTCGCCGAACGATCGAGCGGACATCTCCCGACGCCTTTTCATCGCTCACCGCCCAAACAATGATGACCGCGGGACCGATAACGGCTTCGCCTGAAATGCTCGCTTACGATGCCCTGAGATTGATGGAAGACCGGCCGTCGCAGATCTCGGTATTGCCAGTTACGGATGAGCAGGGACTTTGCGTCGGCTTGCTGAGATTGCATGATGTCGTGAGGAGTGGGTTGTGATAGCCAATAAATCGAACAACCCTTCGTATTGCCTTCACATCAGAAATAGCGTGAGAAATATGCTTATTGATGGACTACGAAATACGGTGACTATTCGGGCATTTGTTGCGGTCCTAACTATCTTCGCATTTGCTTCTGGGGCGACCGCTCAAAAAGCCGAGGTGACCATCGGTCTAAACGAGCCGTTTTTTGATGCTTTGCTCGATTCGGTTTATCAGCACTACGACGCTCCGGAATTCTCGATCGCCCGCGTTGAAACCTACGACGGAACTGAATCAAACGCGTTTTCTTTGTTTGGAGTGAGTGGGCCTACGGCCGAAGGCAAGCCCTCCTATTGCAGCCAAACGGTCAAGATATTGCGCGAGAATAACGGCGTTCGTACGTCCGTTCGGTTTCGCGACGGCAAGGTTTTTGTGCCGCTTGCTTTTACAGGAGGCTATCCGCTTCCGCTGATCGGCTGTGTTGATTTTGCGGGGACGGCGGAGGCGAATGTTGATCTTGAATTCGACCAAACCGCGCAGCGACTCATCGGGAGAGCCCGTGTGACGACGGTGAACCTCGACGGCACCGGCGGTGTCGGCGGCACCTTGGTTGCGCGATTGATCCAAGGCTCTATCGATAAAAAGCTCAATCCGATCGAGATCCTTAGTCTTGACAAGATCTCGTTCGGCCTGCCGATCCCAAATACCGGCAACATTAAGATGAAGGCCGTCGGCGTCCGGCCCGAAATATCGAACGGCTCGGTACAAATACGCATCACCTACGATTTTCTCAAAGGGTGACGAAATGGTGCTTAAAGGTGACGATTTAGTGCCTGCAAATTCAACGCTGTCACTGTAAGCCACACAAAACTGACATTCCGACCCTTGGAACGCTAATTGCGACTGCAAGGTAGGACGAATCAATATTTGGCCTTTAGCAATTCAAAAAGGGGTGTCAAATGACTAATTTTAGAAAACAATTCATGATCTCGCTCGTCTCGGTTGGCGCGGTCGGTGCCTTTTTGGTAGCCGATGCCGCTGCCCAACGAGGCCGCGGCAAAGATCAACAAGACGGACAGCGCAACGAAAAGAGCGACAATTCTGTAGAGCAGGGCAACCGTGGAAGACGACCGGTCGAGGTCCAAACTCCGCCGGCTCAACAGCAACGCGAACGTCGTCAGGTCCAGCAGCAACCGCAGTACGATCAGCGGCAGAGCGACGACCAGATGCGTCAGCAACGCGAACGCCGTCAGGTCCAGCAGCAGCCGCAGTACGACCAGCGGCAGCGCGACGACCAGATCCGTCAGGCTCGCGAACGCGGCCAGATACAGGACCGGCAAAACACGGCTAGGCAGCAGAATGATCGAAATGTCTGGCAGCAACAACAGAATGATCAGCGGCAGCGTGACAATGAGATCCGTCAGGCTCGCGAACGCCGTCAGATTCGCGACCAACAGCAAAATACCTCGCGCCAACAGCCTGACCGCAGTGTTTATAACAACGATCAAGGCGACCGACGTGTGCGAAACCAGCAGAATTCCAATGTCCGCAACCAGCAGATCGACCGCGAAGGGCAACGCCGGATGCAGCAGAATAGCTGGAACCAGTACAACAACCATTGGGGCGGCAACCGGCAGGAGTTAGAGAAGCAGCGGTATCGCCAACTACAGGCACAGCGTCGTCAGGCGTATTTGCGCTACCAACAGCGGTATTGGGAACGCATACGGCGTGACCAGATCCGTTTGCAGCAGGCCCAGTACTACGATAATTACTACAACAATTATAGTTACAATCGCGGTGGTTCGTACTATTACACCAGCCAGTACGGTGCGCAGATGCTTCGCGATGCCGTCAATAACGGTTACGAGGAAGGTTTCTACGCCGGACAGGCCGACCGCAATGACGGTTGGGGTTTCGACTATCAAAACTCATACGGCTATCAGGACGCGGCCTTTGGCTATGACAGCTACTACGTATCGATGGGCGAATACAACTACTATTTCCGCGAAGGATTCAGGCGCGGTTACGAAGACGGCTATTACAGCCGACAACGTTACGGCAACTACTCAAGCGGTAAATACTCGATCCTGGGAACGATAATCGGGACGATCCTCGATTTCGTGACCGACTAAAAAGTCACTTAAGGATACTCTTGCGTCCCTGCTGACGATCTGTCAGCGGGGCTGTTTTTTGTCCAAAGATGCATCGTCAGCCAATATCTACTATGCTTGTAACTAATGAAAGCACCGCTCGTCGCCATTATTGGCCGGCCAAATGTCGGAAAATCCACTTTGTTCAATCGCCTTGTTGGTTCGCGAAAAGCCATCGTCGGCGATGAGCCCGGCATAACGCGCGACCGTATGTTTGGCGAGGTCGATTGGAAGGCCGACACATTTCGTCTTGTCGATACAGGCGGCATAGTACCTGACGACGACGCCATCATTCCGTCGAACATTTTCAAACAGGCATCGCACGCGATCGACGAATCCGTCGCGATCATTTGGGTGCTTGACTCGCGAGCCGGTGTGACACCGCTCGACGAAGAACTCGGTGTTTTGCTGCGAAATACGGGAAAACCCGTGATCATTGCTGCCAACAAATGCGAGTCAAGAACCGTTGAGAACGAGGCCGGCGAGTTTTATCAATTCGGCTTCGAGATGTCACCAATTTCCGCCGAACACGGCACCGGGATTGGCGATCTGCTTGACATGGTATATGACCATCTTGTGTTCGAGGAGCAACCCGAAGTTGTGCCTTCGACCGAGATCAAACTCGCGATAATCGGCCGTCCAAATGTCGGCAAATCGTCGCTGCTCAATCAATTGCTTGGTGAGGAACGCATGATCGTTTCGCCGATTGCTGGCACGACACGCGACGCGATCGACACGCGTCTGACGGTCGATGGCCAGGATTATTTGCTGATCGACACCGCCGGCATACGCCGAAAAGGCAAGACGACTGAGATGGCCGAAAAGCTTTCAGTCATCATGGCCCGAAAGGCTCTCGAACGAGCGGATGTTGCGATCATCATTATCGATGCCGTCGAAGGCGTTACTAATCTCGACGCGAATATCGCCGGTTACGCCGTAGATTCCGGGTGTTCGGTAATTATCGCCGTCAATAAATGGGACGCTCTCCAGGAAAAAGAGACGAATACGATCTACGAATTCGAACGCACGTTGCGAATGGCGATGAAGTTCCTCGACTGGGCACCGATCGTCACGATGTCGGCGCTCACAGGCCAGCGTGTCAAGAATCTGCTGCCGCTCGTAGATAAGGCAAACGCTGCACGAAACTTGCGTATCTCGACGTCCAAACTCAATAAATTCTTCGAAGAATCAATATCTCAGCCAAAAGGCGGCTCGGCTCCGGCACCGGTAAAAGGCGGCTTTTCCCGGCTCAAGGTTCAGTTTCTAACGCAAGCCGGTATGCGGCCGCCGCTGTTTATCTTATTCACCTCAGGCGGCAAGGCGGGGCTGCACTTCTCCTACTTGAGATACATCGAAAATCAGCTTCGCGAAGAATTCGAGTTTTTCGCGACACCGATCAGGCTCGTTGAACGACACAAGATGAAACATAAGAAGGATTGAGGCACGGGCGAATTTGTTAAATAAAAACGTGTTCGTTAAGATTATTTTGTCTGACTGATATCGATCAATGGAACTTGGATTATTAATTCTCAGGCTATTTTTAAGCGCCGTTTTCGGACTCGCCGGAGCTGCGAAACTCGCTGACCTCGCCGGTTCGCGTAAAGCGGTCGCCGACTTTGGCGTTCCTGCCTCGCTTGCCGGTTTTGTTGGGATCGTTTTGCCGTTGATCGAGATCGCGATCGCGGTTTCGCTTTTGTTTGAGTCGTCTTCATGGTTCGGTGCGATCGGTGGGGCTGGCCTTTTGACGGTCTTCGTTGTCGGCATGATCTATCAGATGGCAATGGGAAATGCACCTGATTGTCACTGTTTTGGCCAGATCCACAGTGAGCCGGTCGGGATTTCAAGCCTCATTCGAAACGTGGTCTTTCTCGTTCCCGCCGTTGTTCTGATCGCAAGAGGGCAGGCCGATCAAGGGCTGAATATCGCCAATCTCGACCGCGATTCGCTGCAGCTAATTCTCGTTCTGGTCGCCGTGTTGCTTCTCGGAATTGCCATCGATTTTCTTCGGCGGATCGTCACCAAGCAGGACGAGGTCGTCCGGCGCATCGACATTCTTGAGGTTGTTGCAAAGGACGGCGGACAGGTAGAACGGGAGACCGCGGGCAGTCCGCACGACGGATTGCCGATCGGTGCCATTTTGCCGGATTTTGAGATCCGGGACGTTGACGGGAATTTTAGCAAAACCAGTTCTTTGACAGACGGACAGCTTCCGGCCCTGTTGTTTTTTGTGAGCCCGACATGCAGCCCGTGCAAAGCCCTCGTTCCGAAATTTGAGGAATGGGCATCGGAATTGTCTGGAGAGGTCAAAGTTGTTTTGATGAGTTCGGGCACCCTCGCAGAGAATGTCGAGAAATTTGGCGAAGAGATGTCGAGGGCACTGTTTGTCGGAAAAGATCGCGATTTTGCCGACGCAGTTAACGCAAAATGGACGCCGTCCGCACTTTTTGTTGATGCCAACGGAAAGGTCGCGAGCCATATCGCGGCTGGCGATACGGAAATGATCGAGTTGGTCGAAAAGATCAAGACTTCCGATCTCGGCGACGAATTTATGCATTTTACGGTGGGCAACCACGATGGCCATAATCACAGTCGAATCGACCTTGGCTCCCGGATTCCCGAGTTCGAAATGGATGCGATCGATGGCCGGACGATCAGTTCGGGCGACCTTATTGGAAAGCCGACGCTCGTCACATTTTGGAGTACGACATGCCCGCACTGCGATCGAATGGCGCCGGACCTGAAGGAATGGGACAAAATGCGGGGAATCAATGATCCGAATCTCGTCATATTCTCCGACGGCGACGTAGAACCGCACGTCCAACTAGGCCTTAAGGCCCCTATCGTTTTGGATAAAGGCAATAAATTGTCTGAAAAACTAGGCATGTTCGGTACGCCTTCCGCGGTTCTGATCGACGAAAACGGAAGATTTGCCTCGGAGATCGCTGTGGGGGCACAACATATCTGGTCGTTGGTCGGCAAAAGTAAATAGCCGCGAAAAGGCATAAAAGGCACAAAAAATAGACACTATTTTTTGCGCATTTTCGCGAAGAATGGATTCTTTCTTAATGAATAAACCTATTGATTGGCAAGTGACCGCCCAAGACGGCGAGGCCAGGACAGGAATATTAAGGACAAGGCGTTCGGTGATCGAAACGCCTGTTTTTATGCCTGTCGGGACGCAGGGAACTGTTAAAGGTGTTCGTTTCGAGTGGCTTGAAAACGAGATGGACGCCCGTATCATTCTCGGCAACACCTACCATTTATTTCTACGGCCCGGTGTCGAGATCATCCGCAAACTCGGCGGCCTGCATAAATTCAGCACATGGAACCGTTCACTTTTGACCGATTCCGGCGGCTTTCAGGTGTTTTCGCTGACAAAACTTCGAAAGTTGACGGAAGACGGCGTCGAGTTCCAGTCACATCTCGACGGCAGCAAACAGTTTCTTTCTCCCGAGGTCTCAATGGAGATACAGGCCGCGTTGGGTTCGGAGATCGTAATGGTCTTCGACGAATGCCCGCCGGGCGACGCGGGTTTTGATGCGACCAAGAAGAGCCTTGAGATGACTGCGAGATGGGCAAGGCGGTCTCAAGATCGATTTGAAGAACTTCAAACGCCGGAACGCAGGCTGCCAGCCTGCGTTGGTAACACAGCCGAATCAGAGACGCAGGCTGGCAGCCTGCGTTCCGACTGGCTTAGCGGTCACCAATCGCTTTTCGGCATTATTCAAGGTGCTGGACATTTGAATTTGCGACAGGAGAGCCTCGAACGCACTGTTGATATTGGTTTCGACGGATACGCGATCGGCGGTTTGAGCGTTGGCGAGGAAAAGAACGTGATGTACGAGGTTCTCGATTACTTGGCACCGAAAATGCCGGCCGATGCGCCGCGTTATCTGATGGGTGTTGGGACGCCTGAAGATCTGATCGAGGCGGTGAATTGCGGCGTTGATATGTTCGATTGCGTTATTCCGACGCGTAACGGGCGAACGGGGAGTGCATTTACGTCACGCGGCAAGATCAATATTCGAAACGCGAAGTTTGCCGACGACGATGGCTCCCTCGATCCCTCTTGTGGTTGCTCCGTATGCACACGATATTCGTTAGCGTATCTAAGGCACTTATATCAGGCGGGTGAGATGACGGCGGCGATACTTATCTCGCACCACAACGTCTATTTCTTTCTCGATACGATGCGGAAGGTCAGAGAAGCTATCAGATCAGGTTCGTTTCAGGCATTTCGAAAGGAGTTTCTATTCAAATTAAGCGAGAACGAACCCGATGGCGTTTGATTAAGCCCGCGTAAATGTATATTATTGGGTTTTTGTCTTCGTACGTACCAAATGATGAGTAATTTACTATTGTTTTTCCAACAAGATCCCGCTGGTGGAGGCTTTCCATACTCGATGATCTTCATGATGCTGGCAATATTTGGCATCTTTTATTTTTTGGTCATACTGCCTCAGAAGCGCCAAAAGCAGAAGCTTCAGGAAATGATCACCGAGCTAAAGATCAATGACGAGGTCGTCACAAACGGCGGCATCATTGGAAAGATCAAGGAAGTTAGAGAAACCAGCTTCGTCATTATGAGTGCGGAAAAATCGCTGCTCGAAGTAGGAAAAGCCGCAGTCGTGGGCAAAAAAGCAGAATAGCAATGAAAAACACAGGCTTGTGGATCAGAACAGGAATCATCATCGCGATAACTCTCGCGGGCACTTATCTCGTATTCGGTCCTCGTCGAATGCCGACGGGAGCTGACCTTACGTGGACGGGCATCAAGGCGAATTTGGCAGAGAACGTCAATCTCGGCCTCGACCTCAAGGGCGGCTCGCACCTCGTGATGCGCGTCAAAACAGATGATTATCTAAAAACGTTAACCGAGAACAATGCTCAGGCAGCACTGACTGCTGCTCAAGACGCGAAATTGCCGGTCACGACCAACACGATCGTTGCGGAGAAAGGGAGCTTTTCCGTAACTCTTAACCTTTCCGATCCGGCACAAAGTCAGGCGGTGATCGACGAGGTCAAAAAGAAGGTCGATTTTGTAAACTGGGCCGAAAGTAATAACGGTGCAACGGTCAGTTGGTCGCTCGGTGCGGCTGCACAGGACGTGATGAAACGTCAGGCCGTCGATCAGGCATTAAAGATCATCGAAAGCCGTATCAATGCATTTGGCGTCAAGGAACCAACCCTGCAAAAGCACGGTGCCGAGACATCAGGCCAGATCCTGCTTCAGATGCCCGGCGTCGACGATCCGGAACGCGTCAAGAAGTTGATCGGGTCGGATTCGAACCTCGCTCTAGCAAAGATCGTCAGCCCCGGAAATCCGTCACCTGTACAAACCTATCCGACGCGAGAGGCTGCCTTGCAGTCGATCGGCGGGAAAGACACCGCGACGCGCAAGGTTTTCCCTTACGCTGACCGCGACGAACCGACGAAGTCAGGAGCAAATGCAGCCGATCCGAAAGCTCCTACTAAATTCGTCGTTATCGAATATCCGTATGTCATCGACGGAAGTGAACTTCGAGACGCAAACGCAGTCTCGCGGACCGGCGGCGAAGGCGATTACCAGATCTCGTTCTCATTCAAACCGGCAGGAGCCCAAAAATTCGGCGAATGGACCGGTAAGAACATTAACAACTACATGGCCGTCGTCCTCAACGACGAGGTCAAATCTGCCGCTTTTATCAAATCGCAGATCTTTGATAGCGGCGAGATCTCAGGTAAATTTACTAAGACTTCAGCCGAAGATCTTGCTTTAACGCTCAAATCCGGTGCCTTGCCCGCGAAGATCGAGTACCAGGAAGAACGAACCGTGGGCCCTAGCCTCGGTGCCGATTCGATCGAGGCCGGTGTCGAAGCTTCGCTCGGCGGCATCGTCTTTATCGTGATCTTCATGCTATTTTATTATCGCGGTTCGGGCGTCAATGCGGTCGTGGCACTCTTGCTAAATTTGCTGCTGACAATGGCTGCTCTGATCACGATCAAGTCAACGCTGACGCTTCCTGGCATTGCCGGGCTGATCCTCGGTATCGGAATGGCCGTTGACTCGAACGTGCTTATTTTTGAACGAATACGTGAGGAACTCCGTGAGGGCCGCTCCGTTGCCGATTCGATCGGCATGGGCTTTGACCGGGCTTTCATTACCATCGTTGACACTCACGTCACCACGATCATTTCGTCGATCATTTTGTATTTGTACGGCACGGGGCCGATCCGCGGCTTTGCGGTCACACTTGTGCTTGGTCTTTTGATCAACCTTTTCTCGGCCGTATTTGTTTCGCGAACCATCTTTATGTGGCTCCTACAGCGGAACAAGGAAATGAAGACTATCAGTATTTAGCCGTATCACGGCAGCGACCATTGCAATAAATTTTGCGGTAATTTTAAGATGTTAGAAATTTTCAAGAATATCAACGTAGATTGGATGGGCTGGCGCAAGCCCCTGATCTTTGTCTCGATCGCAATTCTCCTTGCGGGTCTTTTTTCGGCGGTGGGCCGTCAGTTAACGCCTGAAGGAACGGATGCGTTCAACCTAGGCGTCGATTTTCAGGGCGGAACGGTCGTCACGGCAAAATTCCGCGAGAAGCCGGCCGTCGATGACATTCGATCGGCCCTTCAGACTGCCGGGGTCGCTGAGGCTGTAATTCAGGATTCGACTGACAAAACTGACGAAGTCCTTATCAAGGTCCCGAACATGGGCGAGCGTAAGGACGTGTGCCCCGACGTTGAAGGCGAGTCTAGTCGCTGTTTTGTCAAGAAAGGGCTCGACACTCTTGGTAAAGAAGCGGAACCTGCGAATTCGCTCAAAGACGAGCAGGCAGCGTCATATAAGATCGTCGGAACGGACACGGTCGGACCGGTCGCCAGTGAGCAACTCCGGAATCAGGCCGTTATTGCAACATTGCTCGGCCTTGTCGGTATCTTGCTGTTTATCGCGTTTCGATACGATTGGACGTATGCCGCCGGTGCGGTTATCGCTGTGTTTCATGATGTTTTGATCACGCTTGCGTTCTTCTCTGTCTTCCAGTGGGAGATAAGCCTGACGGTGCTCGCGGCCATGCTGACGCTCGTCGGTTTCTCGGTGAATGACTCGATCGTTATCTTCGACCGTATTCGTGAGAATATTTCGCTCCATAGAGGCAAATCGATCTATGCGTTGACGAATGATTCGATCAACCAGACGATGTCCCGAACGATAGTGACCAACGGCCTTGTGTTCCTGTCGGTTCTGGCTCTCGTGTTGTTCGGCGGAGAGGTGCTGAGAGGTTTCTCTCTGGCTCTGTTTGTCGGCTCGATCACAGGAACTTACTCGACCATTGCCATCGCGAGTCCGATCGCTATTTGGTGGCAGGGCAAGCTTGGTGGTGCGAAAGTCAAAGAGGTTTTAGTGCCTGAAATGGGCGAAAAGCTCGCGACTGCATCACGCCGCAGCGTCACGCGTCGCCCTGTTACGCGATAGAAAAATTGATGGCAGAAATTGGTGTTACCATTTTGCTAAAAAAATCGAAAATCGAGGAAAATCACGGCGATTATTCTTGACTTTCAATTTATAAACTTTTAGACTTCATTACGTTGCTGGTCAATTTAAGATTTATCTGCTTTTTTCCATGTTCGTTTCAATGAACGAAATGGAATTCGTGGAACCTTGTACGTTCGACCGGTGAGAGTCTGCCCGTCCCGCACTTGATGAAGCGAAGCAAAAGAAGTAGATCACAGAATTTAGGTTTCCCGAGGTTGTTCTGGGTGCTTTACCGTACAAACAATTTTCAGGGATTTGAGTATATTTATT
>JANLTF010000513.1:0-15510 GCA_031362825.1 Acidobacteriota bacterium
CGCAGTTGGCGGACGTGTGCGGACTGACGTGGTTGACGGGTTTAGGCTCGACAGAGGGTTTCAGGTTCTGCTGACCTCGTATCCAGAGGCTGAAAAAATGTTGGACTACGGCGCTCTCAAGCTCAAAAAGATCCCGTCGGGCGCGAGGATACGCAACGGTAACGAGTTTTTCACGATGCCCAACCCGCTCAAAAATTTGCGTTCCGCACCGCAGGCATTATTCTCGCCGGTCGGCAGTTTGATCGACAAAGCTCGCGTCCTACAATTGAATTTCGCAACACAAAACTGTCCCGCCCCCGACCAAAGGTCCGGCGAAACGACGATCTCGTTTTTGAAAGAATTGGGCTTTTCGGAAACGATTCGTGACCGTTTTTTCATCCCTTTTTTTCGCGGAGTTTTCCTGGAAAAAGATCTGCAGACCAATTCAGCTCTATTTAAGTTCTTATATTCACAATTTTCGAAGGGCGACGTCGTGATCCCTGAAGATGGAATGCAGGCAATACCCGAACAGATCAAAAAACAGTTGGCGGCAGAGCATATCCGCCTAGATACAAAGGTTCAAAAGATCGATGGCAAAAGGATGTTTCTTGATAACGGTGAGATCATCGAATCTGATAAGATCGTTCTGGCCACAGATGCAACAACGGCCGCACGACTGCTTAGCGAAACGCCGACGACCGAATTCAACGGTACAACGTGCTTCTATTTTGAGAGCGACTCGCCTCTGAATTTGGATGGCGAACCCTTTCTCATCATCAATTCAAACAAAGCCGAATTGATCGATCATATCTTGCCCGTTTCCGATATCATTCCGTCATTCGCCCCGAAAGGTAAAACGCTGATCTCTGTAAATGTTGTTGGGAATAAGGAAACGACCGAGCAGGAAGTACGGTCGGAATTGGCTAGTTGGTTCGGAAACGATAAGACATGGAATCTTTTGAAAACTTATAAGATCCCGCACGCGTTACCTCAGTTTTTTGGCGAACCGCCGGCCGACTACGATCTCAAGATCCGCGAAGATCTTTATCGTTGTGGCGACTACACAGCCTATCCGTCGCTAAATGCGGCGATGAGATCAGGACGCCTGGTAGCGGAAATGATAACGGGCGAGCGGTCGAATTAGCAAGCATTAATGAATATTGACCCGACCGAGATTGTCTGTAATCAGAGACTTCTATCGCGGTGCCGTTGATTCGAAGAAACAAATCTATCGATTTCCTTTTCCGCTAGTGCTTTATGCTTGCTCTTACGACCGTGAACACGCTCTCGCCACATCTTGAAGCTGGAGAGTTTCATATGCTTACGCATAATTTTTATTACTTCCGATCCGTTGATGCCAAACTGAGCTTCGATCACATCAAAAGTTGTCCGGTCTTCCCAAGCCATTCCGATAATGCGGTGGATTTCGGCCTCTGTAAATTCCTTATTCATCACTTTAGTTCGATAAAACAACCTTGTTTGAACCGCATTTTAATGATGGTCTTCGGAGCCTTCTGGTTTGTTGCCGTGATAGATCTCGCTGCCGGTCGCTTTGAATTCCGCGGCCTTCTCGCTCATGCCGACTGCCAACGCCTTTTCCGCCTCGATATTCTGAGCATTGGCGTAATCGCGAACGTCCTGGGTGATCTTCATCGAGCAGAAATGCGGGCCGCACATTGAACAGAAATGGGCGAGCTTGGCTCCCTCAGCAGGAAGTGTTTCATCGTGGAATTCTTTCGCTTTCTCAGGGTCGAGCCCGAGGTTGAATTGGTCTTCCCAGCGGAATTCAAACCTCGCTTTGCTTAACGCATTATCTCTGTATTGCGCTCCGGGATGGCCTTTGGCAAGGTCAGCGGCGTGGGCGGCGAGTTTGTATGTTATGACGCCTTCTTTTACGTCCTGTTTGTTTGGCAGGCCGAGGTGTTCCTTCGGCGTGACATAACAAAGCATCGCCGTGCCGAACCATCCGATCATCGCCGCTCCGATGCCGCTGGTGATATGGTCGTAGCCCGGTGCAATGTCGGTCGTCAGCGGCCCAAGCGTGTAGAACGGAGCCTCGCCGCAGATCTCGAGCTGCTTGTCCATGTTCTCTTTGATCAGGTGCATCGGCACATGGCCGGGCCCTTCGATCATCGTCTGGCAATCCATCTCCCAAGCGATCTTGGTCAGCTCGCCGAGCGTATCAAGCTCAGCAAACTGCGCCTCGTCATTCGCATCCGCGATCGATCCCGGCCGCAAACCGTCGCCTAAGCTAAACGCAACATCATACGTCCGCATGATCTCGCAGATCTCTCTAAACCTTGTGTATAAGAAGCTTTCCTCGTGATGAGCCAGGCACCATTTCGCCATGATCGAACCGCCGCGAGAGACAATTCCCGTCGTTCGCTTCGCCGTCATCGGAATATACGGCAACCGAACGCCGGCGTGGATCGTAAAATAATCGACGCCCTGCTCTGCCTGCTCGATCAGCGTGTCACGGTAAATTTCCCAGGTCAGATCCTCAGCCTTACCGTTCACCTTCTCCAATGCCTGATAGATCGGCACCGTCCCGATCGGCACCGGCGAATTTCTCAATATCCATTCGCGCGTCGCGTGAATATTCTTTCCGGTCGAAAGATCCATCACCGTATCCGCTCCCCACAACGTGGACCAACGCATCTTCTCAACCTCTTCCTCGATACTCGATGCAATAGCGGAATTGCCAATATTCGCGTTGATCTTCACCAAAAAATTACGCCCGATAGCCATCGGCTCGGACTCAGGATGATTGATGTTGTTCGGAATGATCGCCCGACCGCGGGCGACCTCATCACGGACGAATTCCGGTGTGACAAATGTCGGGATCGACGCACCAAACGATTCGCCTTTGTGCTGATGGTTTAACGAAGAGCGATCGCTGCGTTCGGCATTAGTGAGGTGGTCGTACTCCGCCTGACGGCCAAGATTCTCCCGGATCGCGACGTACTCCATCTCAGGCGTGATGATGCCTTTGCGGGCATAGTGCATCTGCGTGACGCACGCACCGTTCTTCGCCCTCAGCGGTGCCCGACGCAATCCTGGAAACTCTTCCAAAGTCCCGCGTTCATTCGCCTTCGCGATCTCCTCCGCACCTTTGGTCAGATAACCATTGTCCTGCGGCAAGATCTCGCGGCCCTCATATTCCTCTACATCACCGCGGCCGACGATCCAATCGCGCCGCAATGCCGGCAGCCCTTCGCGAACATCACACCGCGCCGCCGGATCGGTCCAAACACCGCTCGTGTCATAAACGCGCACCGGAGCATTCGCCTCCAAATTACCGTCAAAATCTTTCGACGGCGACAAAGCGATCTCCCGAAACGGCACTCTCAAATTGTGTTTGTTTTGATTGACCGTCGAGCCATTCGTCTCGATATAAACCTTCCGCGAGGCAGGCAACTTAACCTCATCGCTCGACTTCTCCACTGACAACTGACCACTGACAACTGACAACTGTTCTTTCATCGTTTTTCTCCCTTCGTCGGTATTATCCGCATCAGGTTTTTAGGGTAATGTCCGCGGTCGAACAACTCTCAGCCCATGGCTCCCCTGAAAACTTTTGCTAAATCTCAATTTCTATTCTTTAATAAATTAAATAAAATCTCAATCAAAGGGTGGTTAGTTTAATTTCTTCAATTCTAGAATTCGTTTTCGATTCTCACTATGCAAAGTATTGAAAGAACAATTGCCGTTATAAATAGACTCACTGAGAAAGGCATTGTCGAAACATATGCTCTGGGAGGAGCAACCGCAGTTATTTTTTACACCGAACCAATTGCGACCGAGGACTTAGATATATTTGTTCATATTCGTGCAGGGGGAAATCCATTTATGGAATTTCAACCAATATTCGATTTTTTGAAGGAACAAGGATATGGGATGAAAGGAGAGCATTTTTACGTCGAGGGATTTCCAGTTCAATTTTTACCAACTGGCCAGAGTCTTCTCAACGAAGCGGTTGATGAGGCAAATGAATTTGAATTGCCGGATGGTACAATAGTAAGGGTAATGAGTCCCGAGCATTTGGTTGCGGTCATGCTACAGACGGGACGGCTAAAAGACTACTTACGAATCGGTGTTTTTTTGCAACACAATGTGGTTAACCTAGAGGACCTCGAAAAACTTTTGATGAAATATAGTTTGAGCGAGAAATGGAAAGAAAATATTAATAAGTTCCAGTTATGAAAAAAGAGACATCAAGCGTAACGGCTCAGCTTGAAGAATATATTACTTCCCAAAAGGTTTCTTTCCGTCAACACCAACGGGATTTGTCTTTTGGCGAAAAGATGCAAATCTCCTTCGCGCTAGCCGAACGTGATCGAACAATTCGTAAGGCTGTCCTTCTACCAAAAAAGAAAAAAGGGTAACTTTACTAGTCACCCCTTCATCATCACATCCCACCCTAGGTTTTTCGGTTCAATACAATTTTCGTTTCGAAACCGAATGCTTCACCTCGTATAATTTTCTCCCGATTGTATCAAGCGGTGGCAGAGTGTATTCATTCTTTTTTGCAACTCCTAATTCTTGCATCTCAATGTAAAAATCTCTGAGACGTACGTACTCCTTATTATTTTTCAAAGTCTCTTTTTTTTCTTCGATTTCTTTTTTAACTTCCTCAACTATTGTCATGATTTTTATCTCCTTAAAAATAGTATTTGTTATGAAAGAAAAACGGTCGTTCAATTCGAGCGATAAATTCTGTCATCAAATCGTTATAGGAACGGATTAAATCTCGCAAATCCTCATTTTTAGAATAGTCCTCAATCTTTAGACGCAAAACTTTCTGTAAAGTTGTCGCGCTTATCATCCTTCCGTGGGAGTGCCACGTTTTATTATTACCTAAATCATTGGCAATCTGTTCCGCCCTTTCTTCTTTTTCGTCCAGAGTGACGGGTTGTCCAAGTTTGTCGGGTGTGGTTTGGTGAGTTTCCCAATCCTTAAATTTGTATTCCACTAACCATTTTCTTAATAAAGTTATCGTCAAGTTTTTTGCTTGTTCAAATTGATTGAGCATCGCTAAATCCTGACTTTGCAAGATCAAAAACTCTGCTTCTGTAAGAGTTGGAGGAACTGCCCTCGCTTTCTCCAGAAGTTTTTCGACTTGGTCCAAATATCCCAATGCGGGGACAAAAACAGTTCCATTGAAAACCTGCGGATCAATTGGTCCCAGCGATGACGAATAATCCATGAAAATCTGGTCACCGGACATGCAAAATATCGTTCCGGCCGACATTGCTGCATCTGGAACAACAAAATATACCTCTTCGTAGTGGAATCTTATTATTTCAACTAACTTCTCGACAGTCTCGGCACTTCCACCGGGCGTGTTTAAAAAAACGACCAATCGATTTTTCGTTTCATTTTCTTCGTGCTTTTTTTCCTTTAATTCTTCAATAAAATTCCGAAAAAACTTTTCCATTCCCGGTTGAATCTGTCCGTAAAAGAAAATAACATCCGAATCAAAATGTTTTTCTAAAGCAACAAGACGTTCAGTAAGAAGTTCTTTGATTGTTTCGTCAAAGCCAGAAATCATAACCGATAAATTGAAATATTATAAGCTTAAGAATAATCTAAGCAGAACATTAGCAAATGTTTACAATTGTAACAACCATAAACTTTGTCCTAAATGAAGATTCTTATTGCTCTCAGTCAATTTTGATCAAAAATCTTCTGACACATGCAGATTATGACAAAAACAGGTGGAAAGAATGATCGGCGTTACCACAACTATTAATTCACGACAATACGGTCGGCTTTTGTCGAAGGCTCTGCCGACGATAATCAGAACCGAGGAAGAAAATGAGCGTGCTCTTTTGCTGGTCGAAAAACTGTTTGCAAAAGGCGATAACCTAACGTTCGAAGAAAACGCTTTGCTCGAACTTCTGGTAAAACTAATTGCTGATTTTGAAGAAGAGTATTATCCGATCCGTGACGCCCGTCCACAAGAGGTTTTAGCGGAATTAATGGCCGCGCGCGACCTTAAACAAAAGGATCTGACCGAAGTTTTCGGTTCAAAAAGCAGAGCTTCGGAGGCGATCTCGGGAAAGTGTGAGATCAGCAAATCTCAGGCCAAAGCTCTGGCCGGATATTTTAACGTTTCAGTCGAACTGTTTATTTGAGTTTTGGCTCAAGCGCATCTTTAACCAAAACCCAAGTCGTCATGCACCTGAGGTTTTCGACGTTCGTTGTCTTGATCGGTTCGAGAAATCGCCCGCCGAGACTCGCGGTCGCGTCTCGCAGCATTTGTTCATCGACAATAAAACGCTCCGAACCATCGGGCATTAGGTAACGTCCGTTCGTTGTCGGAATGAGCAGCTTTTCGATACCGATCGAAGTCGCAAGCCTCGCAAAAAACACGCCGCCGGGCTTGAGCACGCGCCACATTTCAGCGAGGCAACGATCAAATTGAGATCGATCCGCCGCAAAATGTAAAACTGCGTTGCAGATCACCCAATCGAACCCTGCGCTCTCAAACGGTATCGCGTCAAGCGATGCGGTCCGAAAATTATCCGACGAAAGCTCAGGTGCCAGACGCTCTGCCATTTCCCTGACCGACGCGACAGCCCATTCATCTTTATCAACAGCGAACACGTCAAATCCGTTCCGCAACAGCCAAACGGCATTCCGCCCGCCGCCGCAGCCCGCATCGAGTAGCTTCATCCCGGCCGCAAATCTTCCTTTCTGGATCTGGTCGAAAAGATAGATATCTATATCGCCGAATTCGTCGCGAATATCGATCATAGGCCGCTAATCCTCAAAAATGATCCAGCCGATCTTGCCGTCCTTGTTCATTCGAAAATGGTAATAAACGGCCTTGCCCGCGAGCGTCATTTTATACCGGAAAAATTCCGTCGCGGCGCCGTCGAGCATGAAATGATCTTTACCGATCTTTTCATTGCCGAGATAGGCAAAAGATTTCATTAGCTTAAGGTTCTCAGCGAGCTGCTTTCGAAAAGCCGCACTTACCTTGGCCGCAAAATTTGCCGACAGAGTTTCGGGCGTTTTACTATCGGCAATATCTTTCAATATCTGCAGATCTACCTGCGTCCGCTTCGTATCAGATACTTCTTTCAAACCGCCGGAGAATGCTCCTGGAATGTACGAATTTGCGAGCCGTTTGTAGATATATTCGGCACCAAAACCGCCGTCTTCGAGATTGCCGATTATCGCGATCGTTATCTTTTCCGCCGGAAAATAGTAAACACCGCTCCCAAAACCACCAACCGTCGAGCCGTTGTGAAAGATACTTTTATGCCCGCCAAAGGTGTTGGTAAAAAACGCAAAACCGTGTGAAACGCTTCGCCCGTCGCTTATTTTTGCCGGCATCAGCATCTGTTCGAGGCTCGTCTGTTTGACCACGCGGCCCTGTAAAACAGCTTCCCACCAACGTGCGAGATCGACGGCACTCGCCAAGATCCCGCCGCTCGGCGCGATCACCTTTGGCCGAAAAGGCTCGCCGTTCTTCCATTCGCCGTTTCGCAAAACATAGCCCGCCGCACGATTCGCAACGACATCTTCCTGATGTTTGAAACGTATCGAAGGAAAATCTAAAGGCCTAATAATTCGATCATTAACAAAATCTTCGAACGAACGTCCACTCGCTTTTTCGACAATAATGCCGATCAGCGGCAGATTAGTGTTCGAATAACCCCAGTTTTCAGTTGGCTGAAACACTAGCGGAAACGACCTCACAAGATCGATAAATTCCTCGGCCGAATATTCACGCCGGTACGAAAACTCCTTGATCTCGGTCCAGTCCTTCAAACCCGAAGTGTGATTGAGCAGATTCCTTACCGTGATCTTTTGCCACGTCTCGGGCGCGTTCGCTGGCAGATATTTGCGGATTCCGTCGTCGAGATTCAGCTTACCGTCCTCGACGAGCAGCATCACGGCCTCGGACGCAAACTGCTTCGATATCGACCCGATCTCATACACCGTATCCTTCGTCGCCGGAGCCTGCGTTTCGAGATTGGCAACCCCGTAACCTGTTGCCCTTATTACCTTTCCGTCACGCAGAACGGCGATCGAAAGCCCCGGTATCTTTCGCTCCTTCATCTGCTCGGCAACAAATTTATCGAGCCAATCAGCCCGTGCCGCCGAAACGGCCACGAGCAATATCAGAAAGGCAACGGAGGATCTGGCTCGGTTATTCATGCTTTTCGCGTTCAATTTGCCTGGGAATTACCGATCTTCGCGGCGTCGAGAATATAGGCGACCTGGTCGCGGGTCAACAGGTACAGACGCTTGCCGTCCGCTGAAAACGTCATCGCCGCTATGCCCTTCTTCAACACGATCTGCCCCACGTCGCGGCCTGTGGCTATGTTGATCACCGAGATTCGGCCCTCGGTATTTTCGACCGCGATCAGGCCGTTCTGATCGGAAAAAGTCCCTTTCGAGCCGAACACACGCCGGATCAACGCTCCCTTTGAGATCGAATAGATCATCTGCCGGTTCTCGTCATCATCGACCACCAGATAATCGCCCGCCGCCGTTATCTGCTGCACACCGAACGAGCCTTGTCCCGTTTCGAGTATAAAATGCGACTTTGCAACGCCGGTCGCGGGATCGAGTATCTCGACCAGCAGATCGCCCTCGTTCTCTTTTGAGTTTTTGACCTTTGCCTGCAGCTCGGGCCGCTGTTTGATCAGCTCGGCGGCGGCCGGCGATTTTACGGGCCAGACCAGAACCATCGTATTGTGCGTCGGATTTAGAAATACGCGCGGAGTCGTCGTGCGAAAGTCCCGTGTCCACAGCGAAGCTCCGGTTTGGGCGTCATTCACCTCCATCGACGTCTGTCTCGACGCGATCCGCGGATCCTGAGCCTCCTCGGTAAAGGGTTTTTCCTCCCCCTTTTTCACCTTTTTTTCTTCTTCCGAAGGCTCTTTCTTCAACGGCCGCCGTGTCACCAGGTATTTGCCGTATTGCCGAACATCGCCGTCCTTGAGCTGCATTCCCGGCGCGACCGCGAGCGTCGTCGGGTCCATCGCAGCTATCGATCGCGGCGTTGCGTCAAACTTCGGAAAGTCCGCATAGACCTTACCGTCGGGCGCTATATAACTGCCGCGAAACGACCGCATATGAAAACGCCGCTCGCCCGTCTCCAGATTCCAAACCGCTCCGCGCGAACGCTCGGACGCCGCCAGCCATTTGCCGTCGTCCGAGAAGCTCACCGTCCGCAGCGAACCAAAATCGCTCTTCGGCAGCGTCACCGTCGCCGCCGGCTCGGTCGTACCGATCGTATATATCGCGAGTTCGCCGTTCTTTCGCTCGGCAACGACGGAGTTTCCGCTAACATCGAGGGCGTTCTTCTTTCCGGCGAACACATATTTCTTCTGCTTCAGGTCGAAAACGCCGACCGCAGCACCATTTACCGGCCGCACGACGATATTGTCGCCGGGCGTCGATTGAGTGAAACTGGTCCCGCCAAGCTCAAACTGCTCGAGCCTCTTTCCGTCCGGAAACGAGAAAATACCCGATTTCTGAATATCCGAATCGGTTCGTCCGACAACTTGATTAGTCCCCATAAATCCAAAACCGATCCGAACCAGCTTCTTGATGTTGTCGCCCACCGGAAAAGTCTTGCGCCCAACGATATCGACGCCGAGAAACTTATCCGTCCCGACCATTGATGCTCCACTCAGCAGTCGCGAGAACGAGGTATCGATGTATAACCCAATAAAACCATCTGCATAGGCAGGTGAAAGGTCGCGGCTCACAAATAAATATTTACCATCCGGCGAAAAGTTCAGTGACAATACAGGTAGTTCACCTCCGCCGTTTATCGCCTTCAAGAAAAACATCATGCCCATTGCGAAGTCTTCCGGCACATAGAATTTCTTATCCCGAAATACTTCGTTTCCCGTCTTCAGATCGTATATCGCGACGTCGCCGCCGTAGTGGTAAACGGCTATCTGATCGCCATTGGGCGAGACCGCCGACTGCCAAAACGGATCAGGTATCGATACTTCGTATTCCGAAGTCAGTTTCTTAGCCGCGATGTTCCATTTCTGCACGTGCAACGTTGTACTCACGAGTACGATCTCGCTTGAGTCAGCCGAAAACCATGCAGGACGCGCGTCAAGTGCCGGAACCTGAAACACGACCTTAAACGGTTCGCGCGTCAAAACCGTTATCGTCGAAGCATCCTGAGCGA
This sequence comes from Acidobacteriota bacterium, assembly GCA_031362825.1. Classification (GTDB taxonomy): domain Bacteria; phylum Acidobacteriota; class Blastocatellia; order Pyrinomonadales; family Pyrinomonadaceae; genus OLB17. The sequence continues at coordinate 10,151 of JANLTF010000513.1, forward strand.
GAATATACTGACCGTTTCCGCTGAAACGCAGATGCTCGATCTCGCTCCTGAGCGGATTAAACTCTTGGACGTTTATCACTCCCGGAACCGATTCCGTTTTCGCGGCCGCGTTGAATGTGATCACCGCTGTCCGCCAGGCTTCGAAATCGGCCGACGCCGCTCCGGCCTTTTGTTCGCGGCACGCGGCCGGCAGCGATTGAAACTGGTCGAGCATTTCCTTGAGCCGCTTATCGGCCGGGCTGCTGCTGCCGAACAGGGCCGAAAAGCCGCCGCGTTTCTTGGCCCTGGTCAAACGCACCCAAAACTGCGGAAACTGCGACGGATCGTAACCGGCCGCAACGAGCGCGAACATACCCAGTTTATCTGCCTCTAGCTGTTGGTTGTCCTCATGATTCGAGCCGGTTTTGACCGTTTTGGTATTCCACAGATCGATGACCTGATTGTATTTTTCAAACACATCGGCGCGGTCGCCGACCGTTTTCACATTGAGCAGCGAGGTGAAATATTTGCTCCAATCGAGCCCGCCGTGCCGAACCGTCGCGTGCCCGAGTTCGTGTGCCATCACACCGGCCAGTTCGTCCTCGTTCTTGACGAAATTGACCATCTTTCGCGTCACCATGATAATGCCTCCCGGAAACGCGAACGCATTGGTGTCAGGATAGTCCGACACCATAAACCGGAATTTGATGCCCGTATTCGGCAAATGACGGCTCAAACGGTCGCCGATCTTGTTCAGATACGCCGTCACGGCCGCATCATCGATCACGCCATAACCGCTCCGCACCTTCTCAAGCATCGCGTCGCCCAGGTACATTTCCTGCTCGGCGGTAAATATGATCTCCGATTTCGCGTTGAATTGTATCGGCGGAGGCTCGCACGTTTGAGCATTGAGCTGCCGGCTAAAACCGGTAATTACAAGTGCGAGCAAACAAGCGGACAGGGCAAATGAACGAACTTGGGACGTATGCGGTGTGAGAATCATCGTTGTACCTCGGGTTACTATCGGTTCGGTCTGACACGATAACTTTACCAAATCCACAGCCTAAACTCGACAGAAAACACGCGGGGAAAAATTCGATAAAACTCTTTTAACATAGCCAAAAACCTGCTATCATTACATCAGACACCTACGCTGGTGTCCCTTTCCCGGTTGCGTGTCCGACTCGCTCAGGGCACGCCTCGCAATCATATTTTATAGCTATTGATGGATACGATCCTCGATCTCAGGACCCTTGCCGTCGTACTGATGCTCATATCATTTGCGCTCAGTGCGGTGATGGTCTATGTCTGGCGCTCGAGCCGGATCTATGACGGCTTTGGCTGGTGGACGGCCGGAACGGTCGCCGCGTCGGCGACGTTTATCGCACTCGCTCTGATCGGAACGGCCAGCCCGCTCGCGTCAATTATCCTGTCGTCGGCTGCGGGAACCGGCAGCCTGATCACATCTTACTTAGGCATCCGCAGATTCTTCGGGCGTCCAATGCCATACAAACCGGCACTCGCCGCATGGCTCACCTCGATCGCGGCAGCACTTTGGTTCACACAGATCAACCCAAACCCCACTTTCCGCATCACCGCGATATCTTTGGTCATTGCGGTGGTAGCCTTTTGTTCGGCGCTCGAATTCAAAGCCGAGGGCGACCGCGAAACCAGGCTCGTTTACCGCGTCGCATTCTGGTCATACGCCCTTTTTTCGCTCTGGACCATCGTCCGAATCGGCGTCAGTCTGTTCGATGCATCTCAGGTTCCGGGCGCGATCGCCACGAGTACCGGAGCCGCCTGGACCCTCGCCGTCTATATCGTCTATCACGTTTTCTGGACGTGCAATTACCTGATCCTCAATAACCAACGTCTCCGCGTCGATCTCGAAAATGCAAAATCCGAGCTCGAACGCCAGGCAACGACCGATTACCTGACCGGCGTCGCCAACAGCCGCAGCTTTTTTGAGATGGGTGCAAACGAACTTAGCCGCTCGCGAAGATTCAACTATCCGATCTCCGTCGTCGTGTTCGACCTCGACGGATTCAAAGCCGTCAACGACACCCACGGCCACGCCGCCGGCGACGAAACGCTAAAAGCCGCGGTCGCCGCATGCCTCGCTAAGCTCCGCTCGACCGACACGCTCGCCCGTCTTGGCGGCGACGAATTTGTCGTCCTGCTCGCCTATTCCACCACCGAAAAAGCACGCATCGTCGCCGACCTGCTCCGCGAATCGATCGAGGCACTAGAGATCTACTATTCAGACGAGACGCTGCGAATCACCGCCAGCTTCGGCATCGCCGAGATCGCCCCAACCGACGAAGACATCCAATCACTCCTCGCCCGCGCCGACGAACACCTCTACAACGCCAAACGCCTGGGCCGCAACCGCGTCTCCGCCGATTCGCCGACCAACGCGATCGAATCGATCGCAACCTAGCGGTCACAATCCAAATCCGCTGTCAATAAAATCCGTCCCGACTCTGGTCGTACTCTTGCGATCCCGGCCATGGACAAACAGTACCTTTCAAGTGAATTCAGCGGAATCCGATCTTCTTTGGCAAATCCAAGTGTTGTTTCGACGAACTCGTGCGGTTTGATTAGCCTGACATCTTATCTTTTCAATTTGAATTAAGAATTCAAACAAAAAACAAATCGAATTGGTCTTTATTCGGTCTGTTGGCCTCACTAATCGGTTATGCGTAAAATGTAATCAGAAAATCAACCGCAATTGAATATGGAAAAAATTCGCCCTGAAAATGAGCTTTTCGACTTCGAACCTACCTCCGGGATCGCGGATGATATCTTGCTCAAGAACCGGGCATTAAATGTCGCGGCGGAAGGTATCACGATTTCGGACATGCGTTTAGCTGAACAACCCTTGATCTACATCAACGAGGGGTTTGAAAGACTCACCGGCTATTCCGCCAGATCGATGCTTGGGAAAAACTGTCACTTTCTGCAGGGAAAGGCTACGGATCCTGCAACTGTGCAAGAGATACGCGATGCGCTGGCCGCGGGCAAAGAATGTACCGTCGAGATAATGAACTATACGAAGGACGGGAGACAGTTCTGGAATCGGCTTTCGTTGACTCCTGTTTCGGATACTGACGGAGTAATAACCCATTTTATCGGGGTTCAATCCGACATTACCAAACAAAAAAATACTGAGGAAGCGTTGCGGGAAGCTAATCGTCAACTGGAACTGGCAAATCGGCACATGAAGAGCAATCTGGAAGCCGCCGCTCGGATCCAGCGTTCGTTGCTTCCAGACAAGGAACAGCGGTTTGAAGGGATCAGTTTTTCGTGGGCAGTTAAGCCGTGTGATGAATTAGGCGGGGATACACTAAACGTGGTCCGTCTCGATAAGGAACGATTTGTTGTCTATACAGTGGATGTGAGCGGCCATGGAGTCCGTGCTTCACTACTCTCAACGACGCTGAGTCATTGGTTTTCTCGCGTCATCGACGGGCCCGCGAATCGAGCTCCTGGAACGTTTTCGTTCTCATCGGTTGAAGTTGCAGAAGAGCTGAACCGCCAGTTTCAGATGGACGAAGAGAATGCTCAGTATTTTACGATGTGTTTCGGGATCATAGATTTGAGATCTCGGGAGTTTCGTTATGTCACTGCCGGCAATCCCCCGCTCGTCGTCGCTCGTGCTAATGGGACGGTGGAGGTTCTCGAATTCGAAGGGTTTCCGGTCGGGCTTGTAGAACAGACCCATTATTCAGAGAACCTGATCGAGCTGAACCCCGGCGACCGCGTGTTTCTCTGTACTGATGGTGTCACCGAGGCGGAAAACAAACAGGATATAGCGTACGGCACTGCAAAAATGACAGCCGAAATTGTAAAAAACCGCGAGCGGAGTTTAGACGCCTGCGTCGGTTCGATTTTGGAGAGTGTTATATCCTGGGATGATTTCCGGGGGCTCAAGGACGACTGTTCGATACTTGCCTTTGAACTAGCCGAATAGGAGACGGCAGATGCCGATCTGCCGTAAGTCGTTGATTCTAATGGTGGCTGGAGAGTGACTTGAACACTCGACCTCGGGGTTATGAATCCGTTGTAGAATTGAAAAGAAGACAAGTGAATAATTGAATTAAATCAACTAAATCAATAACTTAAGCCGTGCAAATGGTGATTTACTTATTCATAACTATTCTTTTCTAGCCAACTTTTGGTCACGGGTTGGTCACGAGACTGCCCTACTGACCCTATTAAAAATAGCCGCCTTACCAGCGGCTATTACTTCGCCTTCAAACCAAAAATGGTGTCAGCAGGCTTGCGGGTAGTAATTGAATCGGGCAGACTTCGACTTCGATTTTAACGGGATGCCCGTGCCCGCTGATAAGCCAAGGAGGTTTATCGGAATCCTGGTCAGGATCTTTGCTGCCAAATCAAAAACTCCTGCTAAACACCTAGGGTTCGTTCTGCGTCCGCGATTGTAAGATCGTTGATGCTGGCGTAGCGATGGGTCATTAGGCCTTCGTCGTTGAACTGCCATAGTTCGTTGCCGTAGCTGCGGAACCATTGGCCCGATTGGTCACGGCTTTCATATTCGAAACGCATCGCAATGCGATTTTCAAGAAAGCCCCACAGCTCTTTCTTTAGTTTGTAATCGAGTTCCTTCGCCCATTTTCGTTTCAGGAACGCCTTGACTTCCTCGCGTCCATTTATGAATTCGGTCCGATTCCGCCATTCGGGGTCGACAGAATATGCGAGGCAAACAAGGAGCTGATGCGTGTTACAGATCTCGCAAGCGTTTGGGTTATTGCTCAGGTCTTTGAAAAAGACCTTTCATTACTTCGTGATGGAAGCGGAGCAAGCGTTACGACCGCAGCCTATCCTGACAAACTCTTTCGCGGCCGCGTAACTTACATTGACCCGAATATCAGCCCCGAAACGCGCACCGCACAAGTCCGCGTGGAACTCGACAATCCGGGACAAGTCTTGAAGATCGGAATGTACGTAAACGTCGCCTTTGGCGCGGGTGGGATCGCCGAACGCACAATGCCAACGGTCCCGTCGTCCGCCGTTCAGAATATGAACGACAAGCAAGTAGTCTTCGTCGCAACCGACAAACCAAATGTTTTTGCTGTAAAGTCCGTGCGTCTCGGCAAAGAAAACAGCGGGCGCCTTGTCGTTCTCGAAGGTCTAAATGTCGGCGATAAAATTGTAACGGACGGCAGTTTTCTTCTCCGCGCTGAAATACTCAAGCAAAATCCCACACATCATTAAAAAATTATCAGGGCAAACGAAGCCGAGATCAAACAGATGAAAGAGTGGCGGACGGGATCGAATTATACATCTCTTAGGTGTGTGTTATCGCACTGACACGTTTTCTGTCTTGGATTAGATTTATAGCTAACTGACTAAATTTA
>JANLTF010000545.1:0-9428 GCA_031362825.1 Acidobacteriota bacterium
GAATGGATCCGCCCGATGTACGCTTTCCCGACGCACATCTCCGACGCATTTCTCTCCGCGATCCGCGAAACGCCCAAGGCCGTAAAGTATTTAGATATGCCTCTGCAGCACGCTTCGCGAAATGTACTCAAGCTGATGAAACGCGGCGGCACGCGGGATTCGCTGGAAAGATTGATCGGTAGAGTTCGCGCCGCTGTGCCGGGAATTGCGATACGGACGACGTTCATCACGGGATTCCCCGGCGAGACGGACGAGGATTTTGAAGAGCTGATAAAGTTCGTGCAGAACTGTAGGTTTGATAACGTCGGCGTCTTCACTTACTCCGACGAAGAATCCACTGCAGCATACGACCTCCCGAACAAAGTCGATCCAAAGATCGCCAAACAGCGCCGAAACCGTTTGATGAAAGAGCAGGCCAAGATCAGTAAACAGCTAAACAAAGCCAAGATCGGCAACACCTACCGCGTCCTTTTCGAAGGCCTCTCACAGGAATCCGACCTCCTATTCCAAGGCCGCCTCGAAGGCCAGGCCCAGGAGATCGACGGCTACATCCTAATAAACGACATGCCCGAAGACCTCGATCCAAAGGTCGGCGAGATCTACAACGTCCAGATCACAGAGGCCCATGAATACGACCTCGTCGGTGCGATCGTCTAACCATTCGCGGTAGATCAGTGTTCGCCAACTTCTGAGAGTACCCTCTCAAAGAATTTGTCAGTAAGCCAGAAGCCAGCGACTGAACGCAGTTCTTCGAGTATTGGGCGAACCTGTGGTATGAACTTTTGCTCTTTGGCATTTACTAGCACGCCGACAAGTCCAAGCGTTCTTAATCCATTTTCACGAGCGACCTTTGTACCGATACGCTCATCGATCAGAAGAAAATCGCAGTTTAGCTCTAAAGCAAGTGCTATCGCCTCGGCTTCCCCGGGATCGAGGATGCTCTTGAAAAAGCTTGTCTTCGCTTGGTCTTTCGGAGTTAAGACCTTGATCCAAATAGCGTTCTCGTATTCTGAAATATCCTTGCCAAGCCCCTTTAGCATTCTGATTTCTGTATCAACCGATGTCGGAACAACAACGGATCTATATAGTTGTCTAAGAAGGTCAAGTCGACCGATCAGTAAGAGGTTGGAGACGGGTGAGGTGTCTGAGACGATGATCATTTCTTGAGTCCGAGAGTTTCAAGATCATGCTCAAATTCCACTTCACCATAGTGTATAGTTATCTTGCGCTGTGCGAGTTCTTTTTGAAACAGGAACTGGTGCATTCCCGCCAGACGGCTCGCCTGTCCAAGGGTTAGACGCTCCTCTTGGAATAGAAGCAATGCGACTTTTAGCTTTAATTCGTCTGACGATAAGCCAGACTGACGCAGGACACTGTCAGGGATATCTACATTCATAGCATTCCAATTATACATTATGTATAACTGCTTTTGTAAGAAGAAGGCACATTAGGCCAGATCTACAGCGTCCAAATCACCGAGGCACATGAATACGACCTCGTCGGTGCGATCGTTACTATAACTTAATAAGGATTTCCGGCTATCACCCCGTTATTGACGCTGATCGTGTAGTCTGGCACGGTCGGTCTTTGCCTCAGATCGAATGTTTGATTTTCCGTCCGTCGCCAGATCTTAAAACCGGAATATGTAAGAGCAGAACCGGGCAAACAAACTTCAGGCATGTGATCAGCAAGTACAAAATATGCTCGACCATTGCCGTTGCCTTTTACGGTTGCGATTCCGTTTTGGTCGACGACAACGCTTGTTGATTCGCTAATGGCGATACCGAGCGGGGCGGACGAACGTCCATCTTTTATCTGTCTGGCGAGAAACGAAAATAGTCGTCCCATCCGATCGCGTTGAAAAAAATGCGAATCGGTGATCGTTGTCGAAAGATCAGTCCAGTTGAATAAGTCGTAGGTGAAACTTATCGCCGTGTGATACGGGTCAGAAAGGGCTTGACTCGAAGTAACGCTTCCGGAACATCCGTCGTAAACATATTCGCCCTGAATGGCAAGCCCCGCACTCGTCCCGCCAACGGCACCGCCTCGCTGATAAACGTATTCGACCGAACGCTCAATTCTCCCTCTCGCAAACAAGGTGACATAGTCGCACTGATCGCCACCTGCGAAAAAGACTACCTCGGCATTCCGTATTGCTGCGTTTACTGACGGATTGAGTGCGTCCCTAAGCGCTGTGATTACAAAGGTTTCTACCGAGTCAACTCCATTCATCGCAAGAATCGGGGCGTTATAGCCGTTTGATCCGGTAGCTCTCAGGACGACAACATCGACTTTTGCAAGGCAATCGGTACAGCCGCGAGCTTTGTCGATCATCCACTGTATTGCCGGATCAACATCCGCTCCGCCACCACCGAGGTTTAGAACCGGTCCAAACAACTGCGGCCTTACATCAGCACCGTTACCGCTTAGGTAGCGTGTTACGCTCGCTTCAACATTCACTACGGCAAACGAAACGACTAACAACGGCAGAAAGATGCGAAATACCTTCATAGGGTCCTTTGTCAAATTGTCACTCAGAAAGGGGTTCAAAGCAATTTAGACAATCAAAGTTTCGAGACCACGACGACCGGATCACCGAAGCCCACGAATACGATCTGGTCGGAGCAATAGTTTAATCTTGATTTTTGAGATTTCGAGTAGTGTTTTCGGTCACGCTGCCGACTGCGACAGGTTCTAGTTCACGGGTATTGGTTGGAAAGACAATGTCGTTAGCGCGGGCCGGATTTAGTTGTTCGCGAGGCTCTACTTGATCGGGTTTGGATCTGGTCGACGACTTTCGCTTTTTATATTGCTTAGTCGGAAAAAGAAATCCAGCTCCGAGCATTAACATCCCAAGAGCGACCATCGCCATAAAGACAAGCTTTCCGTACGCTTGTGGGAACAGGCCAAAGTCCTTCAACGCCCCGTTCACGAGGCCGATCACAAGACCTAAGATAAACAGCCCGATGCCAACACGCATCAGCTTGAAGTTTGGCCGCGAGACCATTTCCGGTGCGGTTTCGGCCTCGCCGTTTACGATCTGGCTGACGCCGTCGAGCGACAGGCCGCACGTTCGGCAAAAGCTGGTTTCGCTCGCGAACTCTTTTCCGCATCGGGGACAATATAGATCTTCAGCCATTGCTAATACTTACGTCTGCTGGCTGCCAAAGGTTCGAACGCACTTGGAAAATCCTACGGAATTTTGTAGCCGAGTTCGTCCGGCAGCCTCGGAATGTTGTCGTCCTCCTGACGCGATTCGTCAATCGTGGGATCACCGAATGCCGCCCAATTTATGGTCCAATTCCACGCCCGCACAACCTTTGGCGTCAGCACAATACTTGCATACCTTTGCTCTAGGGCTAGGATCACCAAAAATCGCTTGCTCGACGGGCTGTAAACCGATGACGCTCCGAGCACCGGCCAAATACTTGAATCGCCGCTAAGCGAGATTATGTACTCCGGGGTGTTCGCGTAGCTGTCGAGGTGAGTTTCGACCCATTGGTAGACCGCATTTGGAACAATCGGATGCTGTTTCCATGCAACGACGTCTGACGTTCCGCTTCCGAGAAATTGTTTATTCATAATGTTGCTCCGTCTGTGTCAGTCCATGATCGAGCCATAGATCATCGCCCGCAGTTTGCCGTAGTCGTCGAGGCCGGTTGCCGGTATATGCTGCGTCATATAGACGACGACAAGCTGTTCTTTTGGATCGACCCAATAGTTAGAGTGATAAGCTCCGCCCCAACCGTATTCGCCGACTGACGATGGCGAGCCGTAGGCACCGACATCTTTGACGACCGAGAAACCGAGGCCGAACCCTTGACCGGCTCGGTCGTATTTTACGTCGAGCAGAGAATTAGCCGTCATTAGTTCGACGGACTTGCGGCTGAGCAGGCGTTTGCCGTTAAGTTCGCCGCCGTTAGCGAGCATCTGTAAGAAACGGCCGTAATCGCGAGCCGTCGAGAGCAAACCCGCACCGCCGGAGAAACTTTTTCGCGGGCCGTTCACATAGTGGCCTTGGCTGACGCGTGTGCCGGCGTCGGGGGCACGTTCGAGTTTGCCGCTATTAACTGAATAAACGGAAGCCAAACGCGATGTTTTGCTTCGCGGCAGATAAAAGCCCGTGTCTTTCATGTCGAGCGGCTTGATGATGCGTTCGCTTAGTAATTCTTCGAGCGACCTGCCGCTAACTTTTTCGATCACAACGCCGAGGATGTCGGTCGAATATCCGTAAACCCATTTCTCCCCGGGATGTGCGTCCATCGGCAGTGCGGCCATGCGTTTTACGGTCTCGGCGATCGGCTCGTCACGGTCAGCGAAGTACCAATTCTGTATCTTCGCGGCTTCCCATTTATCTTTCGCCGGACCGAGTCCATAACTGATTCCGGAGGTGTGTGTCAGCAGATCGCCGATCACGATCTGACGTTTTGCTTTTACAACGTCATAGCCGCCGCCATCTTTCGGCACGGCTACGGTCGAATTCGCGAACTCGGGAATGTATTTGCTGAGGTTGTCGGAGATGAGCAGCTTGCCGTCTTCCTGCAGCATCATTATCGCCACGCTCGTCAGTGCCTTTGACTGCGACGCGATGCGAAAGATCGTGTCCTCGGTCATCGGGGAATTTGCCTCGCGGTCGCGTTTACCAAATGTATGCGAATACGCGACCTTGCCCTTGCGAAATACCATCGCAACGCCGCCCGCGAGTCTGCCGTCATTGGCATAGCCGTCGAGAATAGCGGAAAGCTGCGAGAGTTTCGTCGCCGACATCCCGACCGATTCGGGCTTGGTTCGCGGTATCTCTTGAGCGAACGTTTGAAGAACAAACGCAAGTAGTACCGCAATAACGGCAGTCCGAGACAGAACCAGTTTTGTACGAGTTGTTTGCATATATGGCCTCATTTAACGAGTCAGGCGATAGATCAGGATTGTACTTCGTTTCGTTAGCATTGCCAGATCCTCGATGCTGGCGTATTCGCCTTTAGCGTGCGTATTTCCGCCGCCGCCGATGCCAATGCCGTCGAGGCCCGGCAGCAAGCTAGAGATAAATGCGATGTCTCCGGCACCGCGTTCGCCCGGATCGAGTGCGGCGACAGGGCCGAACCCGAGATCGCGGCTAACCTGATCGAGCCGTTTCAACAAATCGTAATTTCCCGCAACAGGCGTCATCGCGGGAATGCCATCAAAGAATGTGATCTTCGACGTCGTGCCAAGCAGACTCTTTGCAACGATCGCACGCATCTTTGTCCTGGCTCGCTCTTTCTGTTCCTCACTGATGAATCGAAGGTCGCCATCTATTACGACCTTCGCCGCGACGACGTTTGTTTTGCCCGTCGCATTGCCCTCGGCGTTCTTGGCAGATGCGGTCGTGCCGCCAACGATGAGCGATGGATTGAAGGTCAAATACTGCTCGCCGCCGAGTTGTGTTCGAAACTCATTAAGTATTCTCGAAGCCTCAAAGATGCCGCCGTCGCCCATCGCGGGCTTGAATATCTGGCTCGAATGGCCGGTTTTGCTCTCGATCTCGAGCGTCCACGAACTCGCTCCTCGTCGTCCGACCGTTGCGGTGTTTTCTACTGTTCCTTCGAAACTCAACACGAGATCGCTGCGTTTTGCGGCCTCGATCATATCGCCGCGGCAGATCGAGATCGGATCGCAGTTGTCTTCTTCGTCGCCCGTCAGAATCACGGTGATCTGCGAATCCTTGAGCACGCCTGCCGAGTGCATGGCCCGAAGAGCGAAAACCAGCATCACTATGCCGCCTTTCATATCGGCGATGCCTGTACCGAAGACTTTGTCGCCCTCACGGCGAAATTTCTCGCCGCGAAGGACCGTATCCAAATGGCCGATGATCAAAATCCGTTTGCCCTTTTTACCGCTAGTCTCGGCGATCAGATGTCCGGCACGCTTTTGAGCCGCCGGCATATCGATCCAACGCGTTTTCATGCCAAGAGCTTCAAATTCCTTGCCGAAGATCATCCCGACATTCTTCACACCGGCGAGGTCTTCGGTCGGGCTTTCGATATTGACCGTCTTTTCGAGAAGGGAAACGGCTGCAATGTTGTTCTTATCGATGTATTCGACGATCTTTTTCTCGTCGGCATTTAGGGTTTGGGCACCGATCAACGAGGCAAGCGTTGCGGACAAAATGGCGGTAGAGGCAAATCGGATCAGCAGAGTTTTCATAATTCGTTCTGCTGATGGTATTTCGAAACTGCTCCCTAGTCAATCGGACTTCATTTCCGTTTCTTTATCAGCTCTTTCACCGCTTCCAATTCGGGGTCACGGCCAGCCGCAATGTCGGCGGCCGTTGGTTTGACATAAACGTCCGGCTCGATGCCCGCGTCGGGAGCGTTGCCGACCGGGAACTGGCCGATGAGCGGTAGATCGATCTCGATCTTTGTCTTTGGCAAACGTAGAAAATAGAACGCTCCGCCATTGATCCCGCGTTGATTGCCGCCGGTCGGCTGGCCGACGAGGGTTCCGAGTTTGTTGTGCTTGATCGTGCGGGCGAACTGAAAAGTTGCTGAGCTGTTTGTTGCACCGACCAGCACAAACACTCGCCCCGCAAATCGCTTGCCGTTTGGTTTAATCAGCGAGCCGTTTGCATTGTCGTCATAGCGTTTGAGAGTGTAAAAGCCGTCTTTAAGATCGGTCGCCGACGTGCCCCAATTATCGAACGAGCGATCCCACGTATCGAGAAATGGTACCAGATCCGCTGGAGCTTTTTGATAGCGGACAAAACGCTTGGTTTGTGAGAGCGAGATGTCGCGGTCGATAAGACGGCTTATCAGGACATCACCGACATCGAGGCCTCCTTCGTTCGGACGGATATCCACGATGAGGTTGGCGATATTTTTAGCGATCAGCTCGTCCATCGTGTCTTCGATGAATTTCCGCCAGTTCCACTTACTATCGTACAGAGCCCAGCCGGGCATACTCAGAACGGCAGTCTTATCATCGAGATAACGCAGGTCAAACGCTTGTGCGTTCTCATCTGCTTTATTCGCCGGATTCATCGAGCTGAGTCTCTGTTCATACGTAAGACCATCGACCGTCGTTTCCATGGTTTTCGGACCGACAGGCTTTATTTTCAGGGCAAACTTCGAATTCGTCTGCGGGTAGAAAAGGGGCAGGTAAACGTCAAACGCCTCTATGCGGTCGTTGCCGAGAACCTCGAGATAGGAGACACGTTTGGCGTCGTTCGATCCGTCGGCACGGGCGATGGTCATTAGTTTCGCGAGTACTTCTTTCGCCGGAGTACCGTTGATCGACACGATCTCGGTTCCTGCGGTGATCCGTTTATCGCTCGAAAAGTTTCGAACAACGATCATCTTTCCGTCGAGCCAGCGAAAATGGAATGGGAGCTTGTTCTGCCCGAGAAATAATGCGTTCTTGGTCTCCTTTGTCTGATTAAAGAAGTTCGGATAACTATGGCCGCATTTGAGCTTTGCGGTGAACAGTGAAAACGCTAAGTATGCTTCGCCGAGCGTTTGGTCGCGGCTGAACTCGCCTTTTAGAAGAGCAAAATTTGCGTCGATCTGCTCCCTCGTATTGTAGCGGTATAGTCCGGGATGCAGCTCTTTGTACGCCCGTTCAAGGATGCCGACATCCGACAAAAGATCAGCGGAAGTGAGCATTTTCGGGGGTTCTGGTCCTGTCTGAGCAACGGAATATGAAACCGCAAGGAATAGAACGGCGAGAGCATTTAGTCTTTGACGCGTGAAGGTTCTCATGAACTGGAATTTCGAAGATCGACGACAAACGGATTCAAAGGCCATACTCTCTAGCGTTTCGGAGTCGAAAGATACGTTAAAACAAGCCCAATAAACGCCGGAAAAGCCTGTGTTGCGAGGATCGAGGTCTTTGCGGTAAGCCCGCCCATGATTCCGGCAACGACGACGCAGCCGAGAAAGAACAGCTTCACATCTCGCCGATTCGCGATGAGGCCCCAGACCAAACCGGCGGCGAGAAAGCCGTTGTACAATCCCTGATTCATCGCTAGAACCGCCGAGGTCGCTGCGGTATCGGGCGTCGTGCCAAAGATGCGATAGCCAACGGGATGGTTCCAGAAGAACATTTCCAGAACGAGAATACCGAGATGCTCGATTGCGACAAGGGCGACGATCAGGTTTGCGGCTATTTTCATAAATAGAAACATAGACCTAATTACGGGATTCAGCAAATTCTACAAAACTGTAAGAAAAAGTGAAGTTTGAGAAACGGTTCCAAATCGGCTTTGCGGTCACATTCTTGTGTTATAGAATCTCATTTTTGAAACGCCCGAATGTTTTAAAAATCGATAGCAAATTTCACTATTTATCACACTTACTCAGGAGAAATGATGAACGTAAAGAATGTATTAACATACGCCGCTGACCAGGAAGCGAGATTTGTCTCGGTCCGGTTTACCGATCTGATCGGAGCTTGGCACCACCTTACTTATCCGATCGACCAACTGACCGAGGACAGTTTTGAGGACGGATTTGGTTTCGACGCGTCCAGTCTTCGCGGCTGGGCGGCGATCCATGAATCGGACATGCTGCTCGTGCCCGATCCGACCAGGTTTTGGATCGATCCGTTTACCGAAGACACGACGCTTTGCCTGATCGCGAATGCCGTCGATCCGATCACTAAGGAAGGTTACTGGCTCGATCCGCGATCGGTCGCGCAGCGTGCTGAGAGTTATCTCAAGTTCACGGGCATCGCTGATACGGTCAACTGCGGCCCCGAAGCGGAGTTCTTCATCTTCGACGAGGCTCATTATCACAGTAACCAGCATAGTGCCGGATATCACGTCAATTCCGAGGAAGGCCACTGGAACTCGGGTCGCCAAGGTTCGCTCGACAACCCGAACAACGGCTATCACATCAGAGCGAAAGAAGGGTATGTTCCGGTCGCTCCGCTCGATTCGCTGATCGATATTCGCAATACGATCTCGTCGATCCTCGGCGAGGTCGGTATCAATGTCGAATGCCATCACCACGAGGTCGCGACGGCCGGACAGTGTGAGATCGATTTCAAATTCTCGAATCTGCTGCACACGGCTGATAACCTGATGCTATTCAAATACGTTGTCAAAAACACCGCGCACGCGGCGGGCAAGACGGCGACCTTTATGCCGAAACCGATCTACGGCGACAACGGCTCGGGCATGCACGTGCATCAGTCGCTGTGGAAAGACGGCGGGCCGCTGTTTGCGGGCGATCAGTACGCCGGGCTGTCGGAAATGGCCAAGTTCTACATCGGCGGACTGCTCAAACACGCTCCGGCTCTCGTAGGATTTGCCGCACCGACGACCAACAGCTACAAACGGCTCGTACCGGGCTTCGAAGCTCCGGTGAACCTCGCATACTCGGCACGCAACCGTTCGGCGGCTGTTCGCATACCGATGTTCTCGTCTTCGCCGAAGGCCAAACGTCTCGAATTTC
>JANLTF010000566.1:0-3249 GCA_031362825.1 Acidobacteriota bacterium
CGTCGATCATAATGCCCGTGGCAGAAGCAACACCACCAGCTTTTGCCGGAAATTTGTGTCCATAGCTCGAAAGGATCGACAGCGTGTCGGGCGAGATGCCGAATTCGTAGAGCATTTCGTCGGGCAGCCATTGGTGATGGATCCGCGGGGCGTCGATCGCGGCTTGAATGTCCATTCCGTGGTCGATCACATTGATAACCGATTGCATTACGGCGGAAATAATACGCGGCCCGCCTCTCGCACCGAGAGCGAACCACGTCGTGCCGTCTTTTCTTAGCACAATTGTCGGTGTCATCGACGAAAGCGGGCGTTTCCCGCCCTCGACCTTATTGCGTTCGCCCTGGACGAGGCCGAACATGTTCGGTTTGCCGGGCCGGGCAGCGAAATCGTCCATTTCGTCGTTCAAAAGGACGCCGGTTCCCTTCGCCGTGACGCGTGAGCCGTAGAGATCGTTGATCGTGTAAGTGTTGCTGACGACAGTTCCGTCCGGGCCGACTACCGTGTAATGCGTCGTCTCCATCGGTTCCTTGCCCGCGATCTCGCCGAAACGTATATCGCGGCTGTTCGAGGCCTTTTTCGGGTCAATTGTCGAACGCCGCGAGGCCGCGTAGGTCTTATCGATCATCTGCATGACCGGCACGTTCGCGTAATCGGGGTCCGCCATGAACTCGGCGCGGTCGGCGAAGGCTCTGCGCGAGGCTTCGGCTAGTAAATGGATCTTCGCTGCCGATCCGAAGGGCATCGCACTTACTTCGTAGCCTTCGAGAATGTTCAAAACATTCAGCATCACTGCTCCGCCGGAGCTTGGCGGCGGCATCGAGACGATCGGATAACCGCGATAGCTGCCGCGAAGGGGCACGCGTTCCCTAGCCTTGTAATTCGCCAGGTCTTCCATCGTTATCAGGCCGCCGTTGGCCTTCATGTCGTCGGCGATGAGCTGTGCGGTCTTGCCGGTGTAGAATTCCCGGGCTCCGCTCGTTCCGACGCGGCCCAAAGTGGCGGCTAGGTCGGGCTGTTTGAACGTGTCGCCCTCGACAAAATACTTTCCGCCGTTCAAAAAGATGCTTTTGCTCTCCGGATAGGCCGCGAGCGTGGTCTCGTAGGCTCTAAAAAGCTCGGCGAGGCGATGCGTGAGGACGTAACCGTTCTGAGCTAGGAGGCGTGCGGGTTCAACGAGGTCCCGCCACTTCACTTTTTTGCTTCCGTACTTGTTAAATGCCAGTTCAAAGCCCGCGAGCGTCCCCGGAACGCCTGACGCTCGGTAGCCGACGTCCGACGAGCCTTCGCCGTCTATCAGATTGCCGTCCTTATCAACAAACATATCGCGCGTCGCCGCTTTTGGGGCCATTTCGCGATAATCGATGGCGTGAAATTCGCCCTTCGCGTCTCGGATCAGCATAAATCCGCCGCCGCCGATATTCCCGGCCTCAGGATAAACAACCGCGAGTGCCAAACCGACCGCGATCGCCGCGTCCACAGCGTTTCCGCCCTTCTTCATGATCGCCACGCCGATCGCCGAAGCCAATTCGTGCTGCGACGCGACCATCGCCCGCTTCCCGCGAACAGGTGCCGGAGCCGCAAACAATGACGTGACCAAGACCACGTGCAGAAACGCGAGTGTGAACGAGCGTGCCAACGAACGAAACCAGATTGTTTTCATATACGCACTTTACCAAAAGTACTTTACTCGCGCCAATTGCGGGCAAACGCTGAATAATGATACATTTCCCGTGCGCAGTTCCGTCAACTAGGGTGTAAATGACGGACAACAAATACCAAAATTTCAGTGAGGACAATAAAAATGATCAATCCTAAAAGGTTGGAACAGAATTTAGAGAGGTTTGAGCGGTCCGCTCCGGGCCGAACGCAGCGGGTACTCGACGCGTTGGATAAGCTGTGGATATGTTCTAGGACCGTAAACTACAAATATACGGAAAAACAGGTGGCAGCGATCTTCAAGGCAATCCGCGATAAGGTCGATTCGGTCGAAAAAGGCTTCGAACCTGTCGAACGCCCGTCAAAGAAGACGTTCGCTCTGCCCAAATGACGAGCTTCCTCTGCGTTTGCTCCAAGTTATTAACAAAGTAAGGAACAAAGGCCACTACATCAGTTCCCTTCGCGGCAAGACGAGTGCCGTTCGCGCCAAGATAACAGGTCCGGAAGCCGCACGAACCACTTCGCGGCGAAGGCACGCCGGAATGGGTTAAATTCGACCACTTCACCGGCAAATCGGTCGATGTTACCTTCACACCGACGACGACGGGCGAACCGTATCAGTTCCAGTGGCGCGTCCAACTCCGCAAGAATAACGCAAACTACGGCCAACCATCAGATGCTATCACCGTAACTGTTACTCCTTGACCGGTATCAGTTGCCACTCGCTTTAGCTCGTGGAAGGTTCAGTGAATACACTCCGGGCTTTAGCCGAATTCGTTTAGGCTAAAGCCCAGATCATTTTTATCAGGCTTTCCACTAGCTAAAGCTAGTGGCAATTAATATAATCAAGCTTCGCACGCTTTAACCGCTCACATGATAGAAGGCGACAGTAAACGCAATGAACCTCGAACGCTTTTCACCGAAAAAGTTGGCGCACGTCGTGCGCAAGGTTCCCTCGCGCGTTCGTAAATACATCTCCGAATACCGTTTTTACGCATATCTGGCCGTCCTCGGGCCCGGAATAATCGCGGCCAACGCGGGCAACGACGCGAGCGGCATCGCAACTTACTCTTCCGTCGGTGCGAGTTACGGCTACACACTGCTGTGGGCTTTCATTCCGATGGTCATTTCGCTGATAATAGTGCAGGAAATGTGCGTCCGCATGGGCGTCGTCACCGGCCAAGGCCTCGCCGACCTCATCCGCGAACAATTCGGCGTCCGCTGGACCGCGTTCATCATGCTCGCTCTGCTGATCGCGAACACCGGCGTAATTATCTCCGAATTCGTAGGCATCGCACAGGCGTCGGAACTCTTTGGCGTCTCGCGTTATATCACAATTCCGCTCTCCGCAGGTTTTATCTGGTGGCTCGTGTTCAAAGGCTCAGCAAAACGAGTGGAACGCGTGTTCCTGACGATGTCACTCGTATTTGTCTGCTATATCTTCTCGGCTTTCCTCAGCCGGCCAGACTGGGCGTTGGTCGGTGAAAGCTTTTTCAAACCAAATCTGAGCCACGACGCGGGCTATCTGTTCATGGTTTTGGCCTTGATCGGCACGACGATCACGCCGTTTATGCAGGTTTATGTGCAATCGTC
>JANLTF010000258.1:0-5282 GCA_031362825.1 Acidobacteriota bacterium
CCAATATTCCAAAGAACAACGGTTGCGTTAAGCTTAAAAAAATCGTCCCTCTCTCTACTAGCATCAACCTTTTCGATCTCCTGCTTAAGCCGAAGCGAGCCTTTCGATCCGCTAGCAATTAGATACCTCCACGACTCATCAATCTCTTTAGCCTTTGTATTTTTTTGCGTATCGGAAAGTCTGTCAATGGCCACATTTCTGAGCGACGAGATAGCATCGTCCAATTGCTTATCGACAGGGGCTTGGGCAAAAACTCCGCCAAAAGAAAGAGATATTATCAGGACAATTTGGAGTCTAGAGATTCGATGATACATGGACATATTTTACAAGTACTACGAAGTATTCAAAACCGTCCGAAACGCCAACTTCGCGAGTTTCCACGTGCGGTCCCAGTCGATCTTGCCGCCTTCGTCGCGGCCCATGATCTTGCCGACAAAGGCCTTACGAAAATCGTTGCCCTCGCGCCGGAGCATAAATTCCTTGGCGTACGGCTTGGCCGTTTCAAAGAAGTTGAACTCCGGATCGGTAATAATACCAATGCCCTCAAGCGTCATCAAGGCACGCATAATGTAGGTAAAATTTGACGGCAGACGAAACGGATAATCGTACATCACGTCGGCGAGGTCGTAGGTCAGTTCTTTGAAATTGACGTCCTTGAGTTTACGGTTTAGGTGAAACTCGAACATCTTTTCGACGACCGGTTTCACGACCTCAGGACTCGTCCCGGGCTTGAGAAAATCAAGTGCGATCAGATCATCAGCGATGCCGCTCGCGTCCTTGCTGACCACGTGAAAGAACGCGTCGATCATCTTCGCCTGCACTTCCGTTGTAATGCGCCCGACCATTCCGAAATCGAAAAACGCCACGCGGCCATCCGGCATGACGAGCAGATTGCCGGGATGCGGATCGGCGTGGAAGAAACCATCCTCGAGCAACTGCTTGAGGTAAGTCTTTATCAACAAACGGTTTACCTTTTCAGGCGAAATGTTCTTCTGGATCTGCTCATCGACCTCGGTGACCTTTGTGCCGTGGATAAATTCCATAGTCAGCACCTTTTCGGTGGTCGCGTTCCAATAGATCTTCGGCACGTGGATATTGGACCAATTCTTAAAGCTCTCGCGAAAACGCTCAGCGTTTCGGCCTTCGGTCGAGTAATCCATTTCCTCGTGTACGGTAGCGTCAAATTCGCGCAGCATCCCGGCCCAATCAGCATTTTGGTTGAGCTGCGGAAAGCGTTCGGCAAATTTGGCGACCTTTTTGAGAATCACAATGTCGCCTTTGATCGTTGCTTCGAGATTGGGCCGCTGTACCTTGACGGCGACCTCTTCGCCTGTGTGCAAACGGGCTCGATAGACCTGTCCGAGGGACGCAGCCGCCACCGGTTGGAGATCAAACTCGGCGTAGACTTCGTTGATCTTGAGTCCAAGCTCGTGTTCAATTCGGGCAAACGCGACGTCATTTGGAAACGGCGGCACGCTGTCGACCAGCGTTCCGAGTTCCTTAACGAACGGCAGCGGCAACAGATCCGCACGCGTGCCCATCGACTGGCCGATCTTGATAAAGGTCGGCCCTAGCTCGATCAACTCTTCTTTCAGCCAGACGGCCTGCTTCTCCTGATTCTGCAGACGGTTGGAGTTCGAACCAATTACAAACCGCCGCAGCATTGCGGTAAATTGATGGATCGTCCAGAGCCTGATCGAATACAATTTTTCCCCGTAAACTGCGAGCCTCGTCAGACGTGCGGCCGTTTTCAAACGTGTCTTTTTGTTTCTGACCTGCGCCTCGCGGTGCATGTCGAACTGATCAAGATACAGATACATCGCCAGCATCGCTATGACACGCGATATCTTGAAAAGCCGCAAATAGCCGCGAATGCCGTGGTAGCCGCCTTCCACCGAGGATTCGACGTTCTGCAACGCCTTTTCCTCAGCGATAATTTGCTCGTTCGAGGTTTGCTTTGCGATCGGCAAAACGCTCGTCGGCACCAATTTACCGTTTCCATTAGCCGCGACCGGACTTTCCGCTGTAATTGTTCCGCTATCTGTCATTTTTTTCCGTTCGTCGATCTTTATTAAGGTAATATCTCAAAAGCCTCGCAGTGAACCGGGCGAATATCCGAAAATGGCGACGGTCAACCGTCAGGATCTTTGTGATATTGAGCCTCTCAGCCATTGCAACGATCAATGCATCTACAAAATCAAGATTGCTATCGTTATATTGATGAAGGATCGCTGCCGAGCGGGAGTAATCACTGATCTCTGGTTTTATCAACTCGTAAGCGGTGGTGTTTAATGATTCCAAAAATTGAGCCGTTGCCGTTACGCCAAGATTTTTGTTTATCAGGAATGTAATTTCGGTTATCGCCGGAATGGGAAATAGTACCTTCCCTCGATATGATTCCATCGCAGAAAATACCGCGAAATGATGCCGGTCAGTTTGATCTATTAGGGCGTAAAGAAAACCGGTATCAAGAAGCGAGATCAATCTCCACCTCCAAGGCCTCCGGGCATTTTTACTGCGTCCTTTAAGATCTCGCTGTGTCGTTCTGACGTGTCAGTTTGGCCACTCGAAAACATGCCCGCAAATTTTAATAACGGGTGAGGAAAGACAACTGCTTCCGGTTCAACGGATTCCGGTTCAACGGATTCCGGAAATTCCTCTTTCACCTTTTCTTCGAGCAAATCACCCGCAAGATCAGCCAAACCCATATCTTTATCGTCAGCCTTTTCGCCGATTACCTTTGCGACCTTATCTGAAACTGTAATCGTAATCTCCATAAAGCCACCTCACAGCAAATCTAACATATTCTGTACGCCCTGATGCCGGAAATAGTTCCTCGCACGGTTGCTGTCGAGTTCGATCTGGGCCTTGAGTTCGTCGATGCCGTTAAACTTTTTCTCGTCGCGAATTCGATGCAAAAATCTCACTCTCAGCACATCTCCGTAGAGATCGCCGTCGAAGTCGAATATATATGTTTCGATAGAAGGGTCGGCATCGGATTCAAATGTCGGACGCACGCCAATATTTGTAATGCTCTTTCGCCAGATGCCGTCGATCAAGGTGGCGGTCGCGTAAACACCGTAACGCGGAATGACGCGGTTGTGCGGTTTGAGATTGGCAGTCGGGAAACCGATCGTATGACCACGCCGATTGCCGCGAATAACAACACCTTCGACCCCGTATGGGCGACCAAGCATGCGGCGGGCGAGATTTACCTTACCATCGGCCAGCAGCCGTCGAATAGCCGAGGAACTGACTCGAATACCGCGAAGCTGCACCTCATCGACCTCGTCAGCAACAAAACCAAGCTCCGCACTTTTTTGCCTCAGCAGCTCGATGTTGCCGCCCCGATTCTTTCCAAACGCAAAACCTTTGCCGAGATAGACCTCTTTCGCATGCAAACGGTCGCGAATGATATCAGTCAAAAAATCTTCGGCGGGCTGCTGCGAAAATTCGGCACTAAACGGAATCACGATCGCCTGTTCGATGCCAAGAACTTCAAGATTCGCGAGCCTTTGATCAAGTGTCTGTAGCAGCGGTGGAGCCGAATCGGGATGCAGAACAGCACGCGGATGCGGGTCGAACGTGATCGCTGTCGGAATGGCTTTCGCCGCCTTTGCCTGCAGGACAACCGTTTCCATAATCCGCTGATGCCCGATATGGAGCCCGTCAAAAACGCCCAGCGTCAAAACCGTCGGCCGTGCAATATTAGCGTTCTCTGTGCCGTGAAAGATCTTCATAATCTTACGAAAATGGTATTGCACGCAGGAACAATGCGCAAACGGTGAGTATACGCGACGTCGATCTGACGTTGCGTTCCAATGTTTTTGTGTGAGGCGGACGGGAACAAAACGGAGCTTCCGGGTTTAGATTTGAATCTGCCGGCCCGATGTACTCGAAGTAACGGTCGGAGGCAGCAGCAAATTAAGATACTGAAGGAAATACTGTCTGAACTATGTTTTTAATGATAACTATCTCATTGCTTCTTAATATTGTCGTACTCGTCCCGGTTTGCGCGGGGATGGTGATGAACGCGCAGTGGGCGCGCCAAAGTGACGGAGAAAAATCACCTGCTCGGGGCATTTTATTGTCGATCTACTTTTCGATCACTTTGACGTCCCTGTTGCTTTTGGCCGTCTCCCGACCCGAAGCCGCCGCCGCGTTGTTATTCGTCCAAATTATTTACAAAGTAACTACGCCTTTTACGGTTGGGACTTTCAAAAACCCCGTGGTCATCAGCAACCTGCTGATCGCCGGCTTTCACATTGTGACGCTGGCCATATTTTTGCAGACGCTGCGCGACTAACAGAAGCGAAAAATCGACTATTCGTCGTCGAGGTCTTCGAGCAGGTAACGCAGCATCTTTTCGGGGCGATCGAGAAAGCCCTTTGTGACGGTGTAGTGTTCGGTATTTTTGTATTCGATCGGTTGGATGCCTTCGTCGGAGAAATGGTAGATGGTTGCGTCAGGATATGCCAGCAGGATCGGGGAATGCGTGGCAATGATGAGCTGCGACTGGAGTTTGGTTACCAGCCGGTGAAAAACCGCTAGGGACGATAGTTGCCGCGAAGGCGAAAGGGCTGCTTCGGGCTCATCAAACAAGTAAATGCCTGCACCGCGCAGCTTATTGGTCATAGTCGCCATGAACGACTCGCCGTGCGATTGTGCGTGCAGCGACTTCCCGCCGTACATCCAAAGATAATCCTTGCGGCTGTATTCCGGATCGGCATCGTCGTCCATGTAGGTCGCCAGATTGTAAAAACTCTCGGCCCGCAAAAAGTACGAGTCCTTAGGATAGGCGGCACCTCGGATGAGGCGAGTGTATTTGTACAGTTCGGAATGCGTGTCGGCGGTCGAAAACTGCGTACTCCGCGTCCCGCCCTCAGGATTGAGCCCGACATGATAGGCAATTGCCTCAAGCAAAGTAGATTTGCCGCTGCCATTCTCACCAACAAAGAACGTGACCTTTTTATCAAACTTCAACCGCCGAAAATCCGCCAATGCCTTAAGCGAAAACGGATACTCGTCAAACGACGGCACGTTCTCACGCTCCAGCATGAACTCAAGTAGGTAACTCATTCATTAATAATAAGATCTGTCCGCGAAGAACGCGAATATTCTGATTTATATATGAGAGTTAATCTGCACTAAATGAGTTATCACATCAGATATATATCGCAGGATCCGCGTTCTCGCGACGAGGGAGCGAAATATCGAATAACCTTCGCATTTATTTCTCGACTTTCACGCAAAGTTGAGGTACCGTCGTTCTAGAAAAAGTA
>JANLTF010000603.1:0-2734 GCA_031362825.1 Acidobacteriota bacterium
CCACATCAGTAGATGAGAGTTCTCTATCGTTAGATGTAAGTATTGCATCTTTAGATGGAGAGGTTTCATCTTTAGATTCATGTATCGCATCTATAGATGGAGGAACTGCATCTATCGAGGACTTTTCATTTCCAAGACGGTTTTGGGTCGAAATTCCAATCTATGAGGTGACAAGGCTAAGGAGATGTCCCATTTGAAACTTCTTAACGCTAAGATAATTTTGAGTGTCTTTTGACGGTTCAAATTCGATGGCAACGCGTTCGACAACCTCAATACCGCCGTTTCGCATCGCCTGGATCTTATCGGGGTTATTGGTCATTGCTTTAACACGCGACAGGCCGAGGTCGCGGAGGATCTCAACGCATTGTTCGTAACGACGGGCATCGACGTCGAGGCCGAGTTTGACGTTCGCTTCGATCGTATCAGCCCCCTGATCTTGCAGGGCATAAGCGCGGATCTTATTGATTATGCCAATCCCGCGGCCTTCTTGCTGTTGATAAACGACCACGCCGTGCCCTTCTTTAGCGATCGTTTCCATCGCAAACTGCAATTGCTCGCCGCAATCACATTTTGCTGAGTGAAATACATCGCCGGTCATACATTGCGAGTGGATGCGGATGGAAACTGGATCGTTCGTTCTAAGTTTTCCCTTGTAAACAACGACAAATTCTTCGTCACTCGTGAGCGAGCGGTAACCGGCGATGCGAAAATCGCCGTATTTGGTTGGCAACTTTGCGTCCGCGGCCATAACAACGGACGGAATGAGTCCCAGGTATTGGTTGGTTGGTGAGTTTTGAGTCGATTCCAAGATCATAGTTCTAATATCTATCAAACTAGGGCGAAATTACTAATAAACTGCTGTGGTGCAAATGAGTATTTCGCCCAGATCAAGTGATTAGATTCACAAAGTCCGGAATAAGTTCGGCGATCATTTTCGTAGGCACGCCAGACTCGCTGTTTTTGATTTTTATCGGGCAAAGTGTTCTCATTGAGATAGGTTTTAGCTCCAGCTTTGGATAGCCAAAACGATGATAATTTATGTCAGATACATTCAGATTACCGCCGCTTGAGATCGAGGAATACAGCCTTACGAATGGATTGCGGGTTGTGCTTAATATTGATAATTCGGCTCCGGTCGTGTCGGTCGCGGTCTATTACAATGTCGGTTCGCGTAATGAGCGCCCCGACCGCACGGGTTTTGCGCATTTGTTCGAGCACATGATGTTCCAAGGCTCGGAGAACGTGCCGAAGGCCGGGCATTTCCAGCACATAATGAAAGCCGGCGGCACGATGAACGGCACGACGTCGAGCGAACGGACGAACTACTACGAAACGCTGCCGGCGAACCAACTGCCGCTCGCACTGTGGCTCGAATCGGACCGTATGCGCTCGCTCGCGGTCACGCAGGAGAATCTCGACAACCAACGCGAGGCTGTTAAAGAAGAGAAGCGTTTGCGGTACGACAACCAACCTTACGGGCAGATCTTCGATCTGATCAACGAAATGATCTACAAGAATTTTGCCAATTCGCATTCGACGATCGGCTCGATGGATCATCTGGACGCCGCGACAGTGGAGGACGTGCAGGAGTTTTTCCGCATCTATTACGCGCCGAATAACGCGGTTTTGGTTCTTTCAGGTGCTCTTGAAGCCGCGACGGCGAAAGACCTGATCGAAACGTTTTTTGGCGACATCGCGTCGCAGCCATTGGCGCCCGAACTCGACGTCACGGAGCCGGTTGAGGTCGCTTCGACGTACAAAGAGTGGGAAGATAAACTCGCTCCGTTCCCGGCGTTTTTGATCGGATGGAAGATTCCGCCCAGGCGTTCGGCTGAGTTCTATGCGTTATATCTGGCCGGCAAGGTTCTGTACGACGGCGACAGTTCGCGGCTTTATCAAAAATTGGTCAAGGGTGAAGAGTCGGTTATTCAGCTATTCGGTTTCACCGACGAACGCCGCGGGCCGTCGAGCATTTTTATCGGAGCGATCCCGAAACCTGAAAAGGACCTAAGCAAGATCCGCGAGACGATCATGCACGAGATTCACGATCTCGCCACGCACGGACCGACCACCGAAGAAATGGAAAAGATCGAGAATCAACTCATCAACGATTCCGTCCGAATGCGCCAATCGTCAATGTCGCGTGCACAGCAGATCGCCGAATTCGCGCTCTATGACGGCGATCCGACCATCGTTAATACCGAACTAGATTCCTTGCTCGCGGTAACCGCCGATCAGATCCGCAACGCCGTCGGTAAGTTCCTTAACACCGAAAACCGGGCGTTGCTCGATATAGTTCCAGCCGGAAAAGGTTGATTTTAACCGCAGAGACGCGGAGACGCAGAGGTAAAGAAAAAGTTTTGTTTTGCCTCCGTTTTCTTTTTTTCTTCTCTGCGTCTCCGCGTCTCTGCGGTGAAAACAAATTATGACTCCAGAATTACGAAGATCCGCACCCGAGCCGCTTGCTCCTGTTGCGTTTGAGATACCAAAGCCGATCCAGGCGACGCTTGATAACGGGCTGCGTGTGGTTATTTTTCAGGACGAACGGCTTCCGCTGGTCAGCTACCGTTTGGCCTTTCACTCGGGTGACATTAACGACCCGAAGGATTTCACGGGCCTGACATCAGCAATGACGTCGATGCTGACTGAGGGAACGTCGGAACTGACGAGTTTGCAGCTTGCGGAGAAGATCGAACGCCTGGGTGCAAGTATCTCGGCGGGAGCCTCGGACGAT
>JANLTF010000020.1:0-6692 GCA_031362825.1 Acidobacteriota bacterium
GTCCATCGCGTAGGCAACACCGTCTTTATCCAGACCGAAATCGTGAAAACCGCCGCGAAAAGCGTTGTTCAAAACTTCTTTTACAACATCGTAAACCGCATTATCAACACGTTTTACCATCGAGGTCAGGACAAATCCGGGCTTGACACCATTTTGGTTAGAATCGACGCCTATAACGAACCGGTTCGCTTCGCCCTGATCGTTCTTTCCGTACTGCTCCACCGCGTCAAAGGCTCCGAGACCTGAATTCCCCGCTGCTGTAAATATCACATCCGCACCTTTCTCGATCTGTGCAAGCGATAGTTCCTTGCCTTTTCCCGGATTATTCCAGGCACCGTCGGTCACACCGACATAGTTAACGATCACCTTGATATTGGGATTTACGGCTTGGGCACCTTCTTCGTAGCCCTTTGCAAACCGATGGATCAGCCCGATGTCCATACCACCCAAAAAGCCAAGCGTCCCTGTCTTTGATTTGGAAGCGGCGATCATCCCGACGAGATATGAGCCTTCGTGTTCGCGAAACACCAGCGACGCCACATTCTTGAGCGGCGTTTTGCCATCAGCCTCAAAAATAACACCGTCAACGATCGCAAATTTGTTGTCTGGATAATCAAGCGCGACCTTTTGCATGATCGGCCCCTGAGCAAAACCCACGCCGATTATCAGATCGTAATTCTTCTCTGCAAACGCCCGCATCGCAGGCTCGATCGACGTCGGATTGCCCGGTTCTACGTCGTATAGGCAGATGCCAAGTTCTTTTTCCGCACGCTGAACGCCTTCCCACGCGGCTGCATTGAACGAACGGTCGTTCTTGCCGCCGATATCAAAAACGATGCCGACCTTTGCGGTGCAGTTTTCGCGGCGAGCCTCGGCCCGCTTTTCGCACGAAGTCGAAACGGCAACGATTGCCAACAAAATAATGAATATCGCAACGTTTCGAAACTTCATAAATGCCTAGATCCTCGCTCTGACGAGCTTTCGTGCTTTTGGAATTTCCGCAGATATTTTATACGCATTTTGCAGTTTTTCGCTAATCCGTTTTGCGTCCGCCGCAGTCCGCGTGAGAACGACGCCGAGAACATCGCCTTTTTTCATTTTTGCACCGATCTTCGCTACAGATTCAAATCCAACGGCATGATCAACGCTGTCCTCCGCCTTAACACGTCCACCGCCGATGTCACGGACCGATTGCCCGACCGCGAGAGCATCAACTGCCGCAATATAGCCGCTTTCCGGCGCTATGATCTCATGTTTTCGCAAACCCTTTGTCAGCATTTTTTCAGGCTTGTCGCAGATCGTTGGATCGCCGCCTTGCAGCTCAATATTCTGCCGAAATCGCTCCAGAGCATCACCGGAATCCAAAGCTTGTTTTATCTTTGCCTTCGCCCCACTCTGTGACGCGGAAATACGCGTCTGAACGAGCATATTGGCCGTCAATTCGATCGACAGATCAAGCGTCGGCATCATCGCCTCGTCTGTTTCGCCTCGCAATATCTTAAGGCATTCGTATGTCTCTAGAGCGTTTCCGACGTATTTGCCGAGCGGTTCGCTCATATCTGTGACCAGTGCTTCCGTATTGACTCCAAAGGAAATTCCCGTCTTGCACAGGGCCTCCGCGAGCTTTTTCGATTCGGCAAAACTTGTAATAAATGCTCCAGAACCGGTCTTTACGTCTAGGATGAGAGCGTCCAAGCCTTCCGCGAGCTTTTTCGACATGATCGAAGCCACGATCAACGGGATCGTCGGCACGGTCGCGGTCGCATCGCGGAGTGCGTATATCTTTTTATCAGCCGGAGCGATGTCGTTCGTTTGGCCGCCGAGCGCCATGCCGCACGTCTTCAGCACCTTCTTAAACTTTGGAAACGAGAGGTTTACGTTAAATCCGGGAATCGCTTCGAGCTTATCCAGCGTCCCGCCTGTGTGGCCAAGGCCACGTCCCGAGATCATCGGAACCGCAATGCCACACGCCGCTGCGATCGGTGCAATCACCAGCGAAGTCTTATCACCTACACCGCCGGTCGAGTGTTTGTCGGCCTTTGGCGCGTCGATGTCAGAGAAATCCATCACCGTCCCCGACTCTAGCATCGCACGTGTGATCGCATCCTGTTCACGCTGATTCATCCCGCCCATAAACATCGCCATCACGAGCGCCGAGATCTGATAGTCGGCCCACGACGAGTCACAAACGCCGTCGATAAACAAACCTATCTCGACATCCGAAAGCACCTTGCCGTCTCGTTTTTTCGCAATTATTTCCTGTGGCCGCATAGGTGAATCAAGTTTCGCACAGAAACGGGTTGGTTTAAACGCAGAGGACGCAGAGTTCGCTGAGAAAAAGCAAAAAGCCTTCTCTCTTGCCAAAATTTTGGCTTCACTCTGCGTCCTTAGCGGTCTCTGCGTTTAACTGTCTTTGCTATTCAGCAACACAACCACCTCGGCCCGCACCGCACGAAGTTCGCCGACGGCATCGACCGCTTCGCCGGTCTTTGCTTTGACGCTGACCTGATCGAATTCAATCTCCAGAATAGTCGCAAGATTTCGCCGCATCTGCTCGATGTGCGGTCGGAGTTTGGGCAATTCAAGATCGATAACAGAATCGAGATTGGCAACCGAATAGTCGCGATGTTTTACGAGGCCGTGAGCATATAGCAAAAATTCGGAGCTTTCGGCATTCCGCCAACGTTCCTCGTTATTCGGAAAATGCGTCCCGATATCACCAAGCGCCAATGCCCCCAACAAAGCATCCGTCGTCGCATGCATCAATACATCCGCATCCGAATGCCCGTCCGCACCGAGGTCCGACGCTATCTCCACGCCGCCAATGATCAACAGCCTTCCGGCAACCAGCCGGTGAATATCTGTTCCAAATCCGATCCTAAACATAAAGCCCTTTCCGAAATAACTGAAAACTTATAACTAAAAACCGATAAGTTATCAGTGTTACCTTATCAGTTTTCAGTTATTCCGAAGCCATTCCTGAAACGTAGCCTGCCGCGATCACTGATTCCGCGAACAACATATCTTGAGGCCGCGTGATCTTGATATTGTTAGCACTTCCCTCAACGATCGCTATTTTAACGCCCAGTTTCTCGACAAGATAACACTCATCCGTCACCGAATCAGTCAAATCCGCACCCTCAAATGCGCGTTTAAAAAGATCGTATTGAAATGCCTGCGGCGTCAACGCACGGCGAAGTTTACTTCGTTCAATTGTACGCGAAATAAAATCACCGTCGACCTCCTTGATCGTGTCCGTCACCTCGGCGACCAGACAGGCCGCACCGGCCTCAAGGGCTTTTTCAACCGTCCGAGCGATTTCGTCCGATGTGACCAATGGCCTCGCTCCGTCATGTACGGCGACGATGTTGGTCGAACGATCAACAGCGTCGAAGCCGTTGCGAACCGATTCGGCACGCGTTGCTCCGCCAGTGACGATGGCTCGAATCTTCTTGATTTCAGATCTCAAATCTGAAATTTCAAATTGCTCAGCTCCCCATTCAGACACAACCAGCACGATCTCGTCGATCGCATCACAGGCCTCAAATCGTTCAAGTGTTTGGATAATAACGGGTTTGCCGCAGAGATCGGCAAATTGTTTTGGGATGTTGCTGCCGAAACGCGTTCCGCTTCCGGCCGCGACGATGATTGCTGTATTCATTTTCGGCGATCTATTCCGAAGACTGGCAACTGACAACTGAAAACTGGCTACTGGTGGACAATTAATCCATCTCTTCAATGATCGTATTCTGCCTTAATTCGCGGGTTCCCTTGCGAAAATCCATCGAACGCGAATCGTGGATGCCGATGTGGCTGTGGCCGTTGCCGTCGCCGTTATCGTCCTGCTCTTCCCACAAGCGGCCGAAGATCATCTTGCCCGCCGTTGTTTGCAGAACGCTGGTGACGGCGATGTCGGCAGTTTTTCCGATCAGGCGTCGGGCGTTATCGACCACAACCATCGTGCCGTCATCGAGATATGCGACGCCTTGATTGTATTCCTTGCCCTCTTTGAGCACGAAAACACGCATCGCTTCGCCGGGCAAAACGACCGGTTTTAGGGCGTTCGCGAGTTCGTTGATGTTGAGAACCGAAACGCCGCGAAGCTCAGAAACTTTGTTGAGATTAAAATCGTTCGTCACGATCACGGCGTCGAGCTGTTTGCCGAGCTCGATCAGCTTAAGATCAACCTCTTTGACGTTGGGAAAATCCGTTTCGACTAGCTGAATATCTAGATTGCTGTTGTTTCGCAAACGCTGAAGCATATCGAGTCCACGGCGACCGCGTTGTCGCTTCGAGGAATCTGCGGAGTCGGCCACCTGTTGAAGTTCAGCAAGAATAAAATGAGGAATTATCAATGTGCCGCCCAGGAACCCCGTCTCCGAAACATCCGCGATTCGTCCGTCGATGATCACCGACGTGTCTAGGATCTTGTAATCACGCTTTACGTTCTTATCGCTAAAAACGCCGCCAAGTGCCGCAAGATCGATAAAATCGCCCTTCGCCGCCCCAACCATAAGGCCGATGTAGCCCATGAAGAATGCGAGGGCTATCGTCAGAAAGGTCTTAAGTTCCCCCGGAACAGTATTTATATCCTGGCTGCTGATGAGCATTCCGATCAAATACGCACCAATGATTCCACCGATCGACCCGATCGCCGCACCGATCAAAGTCTTGAGCGAAGCCCGACGCGCACGGATCTCAAATCCGATAATCATCACACCGACGAACAACCCAAATACCGCCGATATCGCCTGTTTCGAACGCACACTATCGCCAAAGATATCAGCCAAATGGCTGCTCTTTGACAGTGGATTTAAAAAGTACCCGACCAGGCCGAGAAGCAAAATAAATCCTATCCTAATAATGATAACGTCCGGTTTCATCGTCTAGAATATTACCACGAAATCTCAGCTTTACATAACTTTACATAGAACGGCCACAGTTTGTAGATACGCCGATTCACCTCCATCTTCTCGAAACAATTACCGATGAGCTCACCCAGATTTCGGGAACATGTTTCATATATAACACTCTTTTCCGTAATCGCAAAATATGATAAAATTTAGGCGGGATGCTTGTGTAAAGCGTATGATCGATCAGATAAACACATCCGCTATTTCAATGGACAGCGTGGACGCGAAGGACACTCGGGACAGCGTGGACACTCTGTACAACGTGGACGCTCGGGACGGCGTGGACACGCGGGACGCTTCAGGCTTAGGCGGCTCGGCGACAATTGTTGTATTCTGACTTACTAAAAAATGGCAAAACAACCAGCAACAATTTGGGCCTGCCAAAACTGCGGCGGGCAATCGCGTAAATGGCTAGGGCAATGCCCCGAGTGCGGCGAGTGGAACACGCTCGTTGAGGAGCGATTTCGCCCCGCGGCAGAGGCCAAGGCCACCACCGGATTTGGAAAGTCGTTTCGCGAAACAGCACCGATTCCCTACGACAACATCGAATCGCAGGACGACGCGCGAACATCGACCGGCATCGACGAACTCGACCGCGTCCTTGGCGGCGGCATCGTTGCGGGCTCACTGGTTCTGATCGGCGGTGCTCCTGGCATCGGCAAATCAACGATCGTCATCCAAATGGCCGACAAACTCGGCCGCAACGGCGCCAAGGTCCTTTACGTCTCGGGCGAGGAATCGGAACGCCAGATAAAAATGCGTGGCGAGCGACTCGGCCTCGCGGCCGAAAATCTATTTCTGCTGCCTGAGACCAATCTGCAGACGATCATCGCCGAGACCGACAAATTGCGGCCCGATTTTGTCATTGTCGATTCGATCCAGACCGTTTTCAGCGAACGCATCGAGTCGGCGCCCGGCAGCGTGTCGCAGGTTCGCGATGTGGCGGCTCAGTTTATGATGTTCGCCAAACAAACGGACACGCCCGTCTTTCTCACCGGCCACGTCACCAAAGAAGGCTCCATCGCCGGGCCTAAAACGCTCGAACACATCGTCGATACGGTCCTCTATTTCGAAGGCGACCGCCATCACAACCACCGCATCATCCGAGCGACCAAAAACCGTTTCGGTGCGGCAAACGAGATCGGCGTTTTCGAGATGACGAACGCAGGCCTCGTCCCCGTCGGCAATCCGTCCGAGCTTTTCCTGCAGGAACGCCCCGAGAACGCCACCGGCTCGGTTGTCACCGTCTGTATGGAAGGCACCCGGCCGATGCTCGTCGAGGTTCAGGCCTTGGTCAGCAGTACAAAATTTGGCACGGCACGGCGCATGACGCAGGGCTTCGACCACAACCGCACGTCCCTCTTGATAGCCGTTCTAGAGAAACAGGTCGGCCTGCAGCTCGCAGGCGACGACGTTTTCGTCAACATCGCCGGCGGCATGGAGATCGACGAACCGGCCGCCGACCTCGGCATCATCGCCGCCATAGCCTCAAGCTTTCGCAACATTCAGGTCCCGCCCGAAACCGCCGTGTTCGGCGAAGTCGGCCTAACCGGCGAAGTAAGAGGCGTCCTCCAAGCCCAAGCCCGCGCGAGAGAAGCCCAGGTCTTAGGATTTAAGAAACTGATCCTGCCGGAATCGAATAAGAACGGCTTGGAGAAGCTGTTGGGAATAAGAGTAGTAGGTGTAAAGAACTTGGAACAGGCGATGGAGGAGCTGTTTTAGCGGTTTGAAATGAGAATACTGATTCGCAGAAAGGCAGCATTGATATCGGCGGTGGGG
>JANLTF010000065.1:0-7260 GCA_031362825.1 Acidobacteriota bacterium
GATAAAACTGACGGTAAACCGCGACGGCGTCGAATCCGAAATGCCGATGAACGTCGCCAGCCGCGAATACTTCGCCTACAACCTGACCGAAACGATGAGTGCGACGCCGCAGCAGATCAAAATCCGCGAGGGCTGGCTGAAACGGTAGGAATGTCGAATTTGTCGGACAAGATCGTTGAGTTTCGCTCGGTCGGTTATTCGATCGACGGTGTTGCTCTGCTCAAAGATCTCGATCTAACGATCGAACAAGGCGAGGTTCTCGTGCTGCTCGGCGAATCGGGCTGCGGCAAAACTACGACATTAAAGTTGATCAACCGTTTGATCGAACCGACAGAGGGCGAAGTTTTGGTCGAGGGCCGCTCGACGGGGGATTGGAACGCGATCGAACTAAGGCGGCAGATCGGGTATGTGATGCAGGATGGTGGCCTGTTTCCGCATTTTTCGGTTGCCGAAAACGTTGGACTTGTCTTGTCGCTCACGAACCTTGAAGAAGTAAAGCGCAATTCGCGTGTCAACGAAATGCTCGATCTCGTCGGCCTCGATGCGACAAAATTTGCACCCCGATATCCGCACGAACTATCCGGCGGACAGCGTCAACGCGTCGGCGTTGCCCGTGCCCTCGCGTCTGATCCTGACCTATTATTGCTCGATGAACCATTCGGCGCGCTCGACGCGATCACACGCACCAACCTCCAAAGGGAATTCGCGAGATTAGTAAGGGAACTAGGCAAAACCGCCGTCTTCGTCACCCACGACCTGCACGAAGCAATGCTCCTCGGCACGCGCATCGCCCTAATGGAAAATGGCTGCATCGTCCTCGACACCACGCCAAACGGATTCGCCACTTCGACGCTACCGCTCGCGTCAGCCTATCTGGCGACTACAAACTTTGGTTGATCAATTGCGAAATAGACCTGATGGCTGCGATTGTTAATTTCTGCGTCATTTTGATTTAATTGTGCAATGAAGATCATCGCCTCCGATCATGTTTTGCCGATATCGTCCGAGCCAATTGCGAACGGTGCGGTCGCGATCGATGGCGCGAAGATCGCGGCAGTCGGCACGCGCGACGAGATCGTGCAGCAGTTCTCGAGTGTCGAGATAGAAGATTTTGGCGAAGCGGCGATCATGCCGGGTATGGTTAATTGTCATTCGCACCTTGAGATCACGTCGATGCGGGGGTACTTGGACGACGTCGAGCACGATTTTTCGGCGTGGTTATTAAAGCTCAACGGCTTGCGAGCCGGGCTTTCGGATGATGACATACTTGCCGCGGCGGTAAATGGAGCGTTGGAAGGTGCAAGTGCGGGCGTGACGTGTTTTGGCGATATCGGGAGGATGGGACATGCGGGAGTTCACGCTCTCAAGACGGTTGGGGTTCGCGGGATCGTTTTTCAGGAGACCGAGTTTTCGCCGGACAATAGGACAGCGGATGATGATTTTCTTAAACTCGCGGCGAAATTTGAGCTGTTGAAAAACGAAGAGACCGAGCTTGTCCGCGTCGGGCTTTCGCCGCATTCGCCGTACACGGTCGGGTCGCGCTTGTTTGAGCTGATCGCCCAGTATTCCATTCTTAATCGCGTGCCGCTGACGATCCACGCCGCCGAATCGTTGGACGAGCACGAACTTCTGACGCAAGGCACCGGATTCTTTACATCCGTTTACGAAAAATACGGCGTCGATTGGCACAGCCCGCACTGCACGCCGATCGAATACCTCGAACGCCTCGGTGTCCTCTCGACACAGCCGCTGCTCGCCCACTGTGTGACCGTTTCGGATAGCGACATCCGAAAGATCGCCGCCAACGGTGCAAAGATCGCTCATTGCCCGAAATCAAATGCCAAATTCGGCCACGGCTACGCTCCGTTCGAGGCATTCCTAGACGCCGGAATCGCCACGGGCGTCGGCAGCGACTCAGTCGCCAGCAACAACACCTGTGACCTCCTCGAAGAATCCCGCTTCGCCGCCCTGTCGGCACGCAATCGGCCCGGAAGCAAAAGCTTTATTACCGCTAAGCAAATGCTCGAAACCGCCACTTTAGGCGGCGCGAAAGCACTGGGTTTAGATCATCAGATAGGCACACTCGACCCCGGCAAACAAGCCGACATCGCCGTCGTCTCACTCACAAATATCGCCCAACAGCCGGTCAGCGATGCTCATACCGCGTTAGTTTTTGCGTCAAATGCAAGAGGTGTTGTGATGACAATGGTCGCGGGCCGCATCGTATATGATTCCACTAACGCGGCGTGACCTCGTACTCCGGCTTTGGTATCCCCATCAGCCATTTGTCGAACCAGCCGACGATGTGTTGGAGGCGTTCGATGCGGTGCCAGGGTTGGCCGGAGCGGGAGAGATCGTGGCCTTCGTTTGGGAAGCGGACCATGACGGTCGGGATCTTGCGGTATTTTAGGGCACGGAAAAGCTCTTCGCCGCCCGCTGTTGGCGGGGTGCGATAGTCGGCTTCGCCGAGGATGAACATCATTGGGGTTTGGATCTTGGCGACGTGCGTGATGGCCGAGCGGTTGCGAAAGCCTTCGACATCCTCGAACGGTGCGCCGTTGAACCACGAGGGCTGAAACTGCGCGAAATCGGCCGTGTACCACCAATTTGCCCAGTCCGAGATGTCACGCTGCGAGACAGCGGCAACAAATCTGTTGGTTTGTGTCACGGCCCAATTGGTCAGCACGCCGCCGCCGCTGCCGCCGGTGATGCCGAGCCTTGTCTCATCGACATAGCCGCGTTTGATGACCTCATCGACCGCCGCCATGAGGTCTTTGTGGTCGTCGCCGGGATAATTGTGCTGTATAATATTGCCGAAATCCTGTCCGTAACTCGTTGAGCCGCGTGGGTTTGAATAAATGACGATATAGCCTTTGGCAGCCATCCACTGGAATTCGTGATCGAATACGTAACCGTAAGCGGCGTGTGGGCCGCCGTGGATATTGAGGATCACGGGATATTTTTTGCTCGGGTCAAAATTGGGCGGTTTTTGCACCCACGTCTGTATCTTTTTGCCATCGAAACTCGTGTACCAGACATCATCAGGCTCGGTCAGGTTGAGTTTTGCGAATAGCGCGTTGTTTAGCTTTGTGAGTTGTCTCGGGTTAGAACCGTTGCGATCGGTGATATAAAGCTCACCGACCCGCGTCGGCGTCGAGCGTAGATAAATGAGCTTGCTGCGGTCATTTGTTGCCCGATAGCTCATCAGGGCGTGGTCGCCTTTTGTTATCTCCGATAATTGGCCGCTTGCGGCATCGACGCTGGCGAGATTCTGCCGTCCTTCTTTTGTAAATCCGACGACGATGCTCAGGCCGTCCTGCGACCAAATCGGGGCGTTGCTGCCGCCGGCCCGTGGTGCTGCCTGGTCGCCGGTCAATCCGCCGCCGATGTCAAAATCGAAGGCGGTCGTGAGATTCTTAGGCTGGGCGTTCCGCGAAAGAGCCATCACCCAGAGGTCGGGCTGCGTGTACGATTTGACCGGACGATCTGCGGCCGATGCGATAAACGAAACGCGGTTTCCGTCCGGGCTTGGGGTCATCGCACCGACGCCTAGAGCGATCTTTGTCAAGAATTCGGGCGAACCTGCTGCCGGCGAAACTGAATAGATCTCGGTCTGCGGAACTTCGTCGTAGTACGGTTCGGGGTTTCGATTCGTCGCATAAAAGATCTTTGAGCTGTCCTTTGCCCACATGAAATTGCCTTCGTTAAACTGGCCGCTCGTGAGTTGTTTTGCTGCCGGTTTGTCGCCTGGATTTCCAGTTGCGGCAATCGCCCAAAGGTGGTTCGGCCTTGTCGGATCGAGATATCCGCCGCCATCGGCGCGATAGACCGCACGACTAATCACGCGGACGTCCGTTTCACGTTCGCCCGGCGCGGCAGGTTTTCCCTGCTTTGCGATATCGTCAGGATTTGCTCCGCTGCCAAAGGCGATCCATTTACCGTCAGGCGACCAGACCGGCCCGCCGGCACCTCGCACAGCGTTTGTAAGCTGGAAAGCCTCGCCGCCGGCCATCGGCAGCAAGTAGATCTGCGGCGCGCTTGCGGAGCCGGGCGTTTCGGGCGAGCGTACAAACGCAAGAAACTTCCCGTCCGGCGACCAACGCGGTGTCGAATCGCGAGTGCCGCTCGTCATTCGTCGTGGCTCATCGCCGCCGCTCGTCGAGACCGACCAGATCGAGGTGTCGTAGTTGGTCTTTGCCGCGTTGACCGTCACTTTAACAAAGGCTACGACCGAACCGTCAGGCGAAACCTGCGGATCGCCGACCCAGGCAAGATCGAAAAGGTCTTTTTCGGTGATGTTCCGATTTTGGGCCGAAGCGGCGACGGTAAAGACCAGAAGAACGACGGACAGACGAACTAGCAGTTTTCCCATATACTCTCCAATTTTCGACATTTGTTACGAGTTATACGGCGAGATTAGCAGTTTGTTTATCGTTTTCAAACCGCAGCTTCACGGTTGCGGCTGAGCGAGCGACGCTTCCAGTTCCCTTTGTAACTCGGCCGGTGTCCATGTGTTGCCCGCCAGTATCTTTTTGACAGTTCCGTCCGGAGCAATGACGGCGGTTCGTAGTGAGTGGTTGAAATTGGCTTTGTCGTTGGGATCGATCTCGTAGCGAAGGCCGAAGAAATCGGCGATTTTGCGAACCTCTTCGTCACGGCCTACGGCAAGCTGCCAGACGGAAAATTCGGGTTTTGCCCCTTTGCCAAGGTAGCCCAGGCCGTAGGAACGGAGCTTTTCGGGCGTGTCGTTTGCGGGGTCGAACGAGATGCTGAGCAGGCGAAATTTGTCTTTTTGTGCAGGATCGGCCATTAGCTGGTTGGCAAGATCGCTGAAATTGGTTGACATCTTGATGCAATATTCGGGCAAAGGACATTTTGAATAGATAAAGGTGATCGCGAGCGGCTTGCCTTTGAAATCTTTGATCGAGATCTTTTTGCCGTCCTGATTTGTGAGAGTAAAATCGGGCACCGGTTTGCCGATCTGAGCAAAATTGTCATTTATCGGCGGAGCCTCCTGGCCGGGAATCGCAACGGCGAGAATTCCGATCTTCTCGAGCCAGTACGGATTCTTTGCCTGTTTGTCAACGACGAGTTCGGCACGGATCTCGGAGCCTGGAAGCAGATCGTCCCAAACCCAATCCTCTTTGATGACGAAATCCATCGTCATTGCCGGCATTAGGCCGGGAACATCTTCGTGCTTGATGCTGGCGGTTTTGGCGGCCTTATCGACCGAGATGACCTTGCCTTTGAGCGGATAGCGTTCGGCGGCGGAGCCATTGGTCGCGCTTGTTGACGATTTGCAGGCTGCAAACAGAGAGATAGAAATAAAGAACAACGTACGGTATCGCATAAATTCTATGATGAATTACCGGCGCGAAAATGTCATCTCAGCCGCAGGTTTTCGTCGTAGACAAGCACGTACATACGGTAACTCGTCATCACCTTGTACACGTAGTCTTTCGACTGCGAATAGACGATCTCGGGTACGTATAGGTCGGGCAGATTCGATCGCGAACGCGCGAGCCAGCGTTTCATATTATCGTCGCCGCCGTTGTAGCTCGCCGCGACGGCATCGGGCTGATTTGGAAACAGCTTGAATAAGTCGGCGAGATATTTCGAACCGAACAAAATCGCGGTCGGCGGATGATAAAGCTCGTCCTGTTTGAAATCCTCGCGGCCAAGTTCGCTTGCTACCTGGTTCGATGTGGTCGAGATAAACTGCATCAACCCGCGGGCCGCCGCGTATGATTTAACGTCCGGCTGAAACCGCGATTCCTGCCGCATTATGGCGAGCAAAAGCCGTGGATCGACACTGCGAGGTGTCGCATATTTTAGCAGCGAATCGGCGAAAGGAGCCGGATAGAGCAGCTCGAGTTGGTCACGGGGAATAAGCTCGACGGGATAGTCCACCGGAATTTTTTTCCAAAACGGCTCGGCAAAAGCGATCGCTTTGTCTGCTCGGTTGCTTCCACGGTAGATGTTTGCGCGTGTGTAGCTCCCTTTGCCATCGATCGACGATGACCAATCAAATAATAATTCCAGTTGCGGAGCTGCTTCGTCATTGAGACCAAGAAATAGCAACTCCCCCGCACCAGTCTTGGCCTGACCGTCCGAATCGTCTATTAACATTCGTTGTCGACCGAATTCTTCAGCCTTGAAGACCGGCGTTTTATAGACCGGTAGGGCCTTTATCGCCGCTTTCAGCACCTCGATTGCTTTTTGCCTGACTTCGAGCGAATCCGTTAGCCGCAAGACACCTTGTGCATTTCGCCGACGTTCGTCTGGGTCTTTCGCGCCAACGCCGCTACTCAACGCTCCTAACTTCTGCGAAATGAACGACTTCGGGGCCTCGTCTTTATCGAGTTTCTTTAGCCGTTCGGTGGCTCGCCAGCCGTAGTATTCACTTCTTCCGTCGGGAATTGAAAGATAGGTATCGATCGCCTCGGCGTAACGTTTTGATTGCTCGAGAACGTAGCCTTTTAGAAAAGCTACTTCAGCGGTATTCGTGCCGCCTGGAATGTTTGTGCCGCCAAGATCGGGATGCACGGCGAGTTTTTCGAGAGCATCGAGAGCATTTGGCCATTCGTTTCGGGCGATGTAGATACGAGCTTCGGCAAACAATGCAACGGCCTCGGCGGCCTTTCCTTTGAACGCTTCGCGTGTTTTCGCTGTCCATTTCAGAGCATCGTTCTCATCGCCCTGATCGCGAAGAACGTCGACGATATTGAGATACGCACGGTCGAGCTTTTCGTCGGTCGGATATGTTGCGATAAACTTTTGGTACCTTAGAATCGCCTCTTTTGATTTGCCGACGCGGGCATACGCACCTGAGCTTTGTAGCAGTGCATCCTTTACTAACGGGCTGTTTGGATATTGTTCCAGCAGCCGCTCGTACCATTTTAGAGCCTCCGCGTAATTGGTCTGCTGGGCAAAGCCGCGGCCGACCTGAAAAATCGCATCCGCAGCGGTGTTGCTGCCGGCAAACTTGCCAATGATCACGTCGAAGTGTAGTTTCGCTGGCCCAAAATCGCGGTTAAATTGGTAGATATTTGCCCGTCGGACATGTTCGGCTTCGCTGAGATCAGCCACCTTTTTGCCATAATGTTCGGCGCCAATTTCTATAAGATCGAGCGCTTTGATGCCTGATAATGCAACGTCGTCGGGTTGTGTTTGATTCGGTGTTTCGTCTAGCAGCCGGGAAAATATCTCTCGGGCTGTATCCGTTTTTCCGATGCGGAGGTAGGCCTCGGCGAGCATTGC
>JANLTF010000095.1:0-5645 GCA_031362825.1 Acidobacteriota bacterium
TCATGGTCGAGCAGCCCGTCGGGGCCGCTGAAATCGCGTACTTCCAAGAATGTCCGGAAAAAATAAACGAGCAGCACCAGACCGACGCACACGCGAAACATATCTATCGGCAAGGCGTCGACCGGCCGCGTCAACGCCGCAAACGCACGCCTCAGCCGTGCATTCCCGCCATTATCTGATGTCTTCTCGTCCATTCACTACGTGTCCGTGGCCCGCACGTGAGTAAGGGCCACGTTATGATCTTTTCAATGCTCAATGAAATGTGTGCGGTACCTTTTAAGTTGCAAGCAGCCGTGGCGAGCCCTTACTTACGTGCGGGCTACTGACACAGCTTGCGACTACGGAATAGTAAATGAAGTTACATTTCTGCGCCACTCGCGACAGCAGAAACGCGAGTGTGAACGAGCGTGCGAACGTGCCGTAATTTTTTAGGCAGTGAGCCAGGCGATGGCTTCGGCCTTCGAGGAGGTTACCAGTAGATTTGCACCGCGGTTTTTGGCGGTTAGTTCGCCGAGTTTAGAGATATGTTCGGCGGGCAGCATGATGGCGACCTTTAGCCGCGGGCCGAAGGTCCTGGCAAGGTGGCTGCCGAGGGCGAATTTATCCGCTTCGGTCATCAGCGTGGAGTATTTGAACGAATCGACCAGCACGCGGTTACTGTCATTCCGAACAGCCTCGGCCTTAATATCGCCGATGAACGCGTACATCTCCGCCGCCGAATGATCGCCGACCGTCGTCAGCTTCAAATACTCCGGCCCGTCCTCGACCGTCAACGTATAGCTCATAATAATCACCTTTTTCGAATTGGCAACTATAACAGAATTCGCAAAGGATGTATGTTCCACTTATGTCGGCAGCTTGAAATGGTCCCAGCCTTTGCGGATATCGATCTCGATCTTGGCGATCAGTTTGGCTTCGCGGGTTTGGTCGGGTTTGGTGTAAACGTTCGTGAGGATGTCGAACATCCTTCCCATCTCGATCGCAACGGTCATATATACGTCGTCTTTTTCTCTTTTTGTCAGGGCCATAATATTCCTCCGACCAGATATTCAACCTCAATATAAACCCGCACCAAGACATCGTCAGTACGGTTTCGCACAAAAAAAGGCGTCGGTTGCATGTCTCAAGACAACAACTAAAGCCTTTTTAGGTGGAAACGATAGTTCGAACCGTCTCCCACTCCGTTTCGAACTATCGTTTCCGGTTGGCGGCGTCCGGCGGGGAGCCTTTCGCCAGCCACAGGAACTATAACATTTTCAGTTGAATAAATAGAAAAACAATTGACCGCCTCTGCATGAGACGGCCAATAAACAACGCCGGCTGTGGGAAAAGCCGACGTTATCTCCACGTACGTAGTAGAACAAAGTCTAGTAGATACAAGGTGCCAGAGTATGTACGGGAGCTAACACAGGCGGTGAAACTGCATACGCCGCATAGTGACTAATATGATTCCGTAGTTTGGGCCGTTCATTGCCCGATCATGAAGTTCCGTTCTTCGTCGCGGATGATCTTATAGCAGTTGCAGGCGGCGGCTTCGAGGGCGAGGCGGTCGGGGATCAGCAGGCGGTTGCGGCTGTATCGGATCAGATTCCTGTTCTCAAGCGAGGCGAAGGCTTTATCGACCGCTTCCGGCCTTTCTCCGAGAATGTTTGTAAGGAAATCGTGCGTCACCAGAATCGCGCTTGTCTCGATACGGTCGCTAGTCATCAATATCCAGCGGACGAGACGTTTCTCGATCTCGTGAAAGCGATGGCACGCGGACGCGAGCGACGTCTGGACCATCGTTAAGTACGAGAAACGCAGCAGATTCTGGCGCAGCACCTCGGCACAATTGCACTCGATCTCAAAATCCGCCGCGGCCATCCTCAACGCGGTGCCGTTGGCCTGTGCGACGGCGCGGTACGGTGCCACTTTATCGCCGAGGACCACCGGCAACCCGAGGACGCCTTCGGGCCGACAAGGCCGATCTCAAGCGTCAGGTCCGTAGGCCCAACCGCCAGCAGAGTCGTCACAGTGTTTATTGGAAAATAAACATGTTCGATCAATTCCCCTCGATCAAAGATCTTCGTGTTGAATTTCAGATCGACCTTTTCCAGTTTCGGGACAATTCGTTCATATTCGTTAGCGGGAAGAGCGGCAAGCAGTCTATTAGCGGTTGGGGTAATTGTTTGATTCATAGATCTCCTTTGGTCAGGCTTAATGCAGAAGAAAAACCAATAACGCGGGAGCGCAATCTCTACAATGCAAAGGTTTAACACCCAAGTCGGTGTGTTATCGCACAAAGCCCCGCCTTTGCGGAAAAGGAATCTATTCCAGCTACAAAAAAAGGCGGCCGTTGAAGGCCGCCTTTAGATAATTTGATCAGTTGGTTAGACTTCATCCGTAAAAAAGCTCTTAATGTAGTCGCCGATCTCGTGGAACAGGCACTGACATCGATCAGGGTCGCAGTTGGGCCCCGGGACGAACTTCCCTTTGGCATCGTGACATCGGCCCGAATTTGGGTCGTAGATTCCGGCATTCGTCGATGCGGGCAAAGCCATGATGCTAAACAACAACAAACCAATCGCAAAAAATTTCTTCATACTAACGGTCCTCCTGCTATTTGTTCCTCTATTTGTTCTTAACCTTAAATTTTGGGAGTGGACGCGTCTTATAAACCTTAAATCAGACACTTTCCGCGATGAGCGTAGCAATGTTCTCTGCGATTGTCAAATATTTACGGCGCACGAGATTGCAGATCGTTTCCATCCAACAAATCCTCGACGGCGAACAAATGAACCTAGTGCAAGAAGTCATCAAGAAAGCCAAAAAAGACGACCAGCCGAGTTTGTTGGGGGAATAATGCGAGGGCAGAAACGCGAGTGTGAATGAGCGTGCCGAGTTGAATGATCACGACGTTGGCACGCTCCTTAACAGTCGCGTTTCCGCCACGGCCCGCTGCGCTTGCAAGTGAGCTAGTCGAATTAAAAGTCTTTACTTTTTTTGAGCCATTTTTTTGAATTTTGTCGCATTACCAAGTGAAGGCAATTTTAGGAAACTGAAACGATCGATCTAAATAAAACAGGAGAAATAAAATGACCAAACAAATCAACCAGCGCTGGCAGTCGTTATTGCTGGCAACACTCATAACCTTCATCGTGCTGGGCTCGTCCGGTTCTGTTTTCGCGCAAAGCAAAGCCGCTGACAAATATCCGAAGCCGGATTTTTCGGAGATGGAAGAATATTGGGAAATCGTCGAATATGAATACGATTTTTCAGAGAGACAGTTCATTGTTATCGCTAAACCTAAAAAGAAGTCGGTGCCGATATGGTGGGATATTACCTGGCTTGATAGTAAGGGAATCACGGTTTCGTCCTACACGATCTATTTTGTATTGGCCCAGGTTAATGGGGCGAAAATAGGCGCTCCCCAACGAGCCACAGGATATTCACCATTCAAAAGGCAAATGGCAGAGGTCAAGAGCATTACGGTCACGGAAAACACGGGCGGCGGGGATGCGAAATTAGCAAACTGAGGCGGCTTTGCGCTGATTGGCCCGAGCCGCCGAATTTGAAGACGATCAAGCAAGGAAAACGCTCATTCACCGACGTGGAGCCGCAGATCAGTCTGTTCGAAAGCGATCCTCTCAAAGAATAAAAAGACGCGAGCCCCACGCTTGCTACGGACCGCGATCTAGT
Organism: Acidobacteriota bacterium; assembly: GCA_031362825.1. Classification (GTDB taxonomy): domain Bacteria; phylum Acidobacteriota; class Blastocatellia; order Pyrinomonadales; family Pyrinomonadaceae; genus OLB17. The sequence continues at coordinate 3,679 of JANLTF010000095.1, forward strand.
CCTCACGTAAACAAAAAGGCTTCGCCCGGCAACCGGCGAAGCCTCTTTCTTGCGAATCAAAGTCGTTAATGCTACATTTCCGTGAGCAATCCCATGAACAAACTCTTTTACGGCGACAATCTTGATGTGATGCGGAAGTTTATCCGGGATGAGACGGTTGATCTTTGTTATATTGATCCGCCGTTCAATTCCAAACGCAACTGCAACCCGATATACAACAGCATCGGCACCGAAGACCGCGCCCAGGCACAGGCTTAGACCAACACATGAACAGAGGAGAGTGAAATGAAGACCCACACAAATTGGCAACACGCCGGCACAATTGTCTTGATGACAATTGCCCTGCTTTTTATCGCTGATACTCAGGCATCTGCCCAAAAGAAAGATTACAAACCTGGCGAGAAGATCGAATGGAAAAGTTCCGGCTATCCCGAAAAATGGGACGAAGCCATCTTCGTCAGGGCGACTCCCGACGGCTCGCAGCCAATTATTCGTGAAATGCCGAATGAATTTAACAAAGATGGTTTCCAAAGGGGAACAAGTTGGGCGGATATTCGTCCGCTTGGAACTAAGAAGGCGGCTACGGGAGAGAAAGAAAATGTGGACTTGGTCGAGGTGCCCGTTTCAATACGAACTGATTTTGGCACGGGTTTGATGTCCTTGTCCGAAGTTCTCAGCTTCTTACAAACAAATCTAGGCGACAAACCATTTCAAAACCCTCGCCGCGAAGAGATCAAGAAAGAACTCGCTGAAATGGTTAAAGCGCGCGGTTTGGATTTTCGTTACTCGGAAATATCTCAGGAATATTCCGGCAAACTCGCCAAATATGGTGCGAATACGAGCGAGGTCTCTTTCCCGCTTCGAGACAACTACGGAGAGCCAACCAAACAAGTCTGGCTGATGGGTGCGTGGAATTTGGGGAAGATCGGCGCGGCGGTTGATTACGTAAAGAATGGTGGCGTTTACCGGCAGGGTGAGATCGGCGTTGGCAATGTCGGAACACTAACGCTCAATGCGAACGGCACTTACAACTGGAAGTCTGTAACGGCCCAATCTACAAGCGGCAAATGGCGCAAAGCGACCAACGCGGAAATGAAGTCGCAGGGCGGCGACGGCATCGTTTTGCTAAAAGCGAAAAGCGGTTACGACTGGATCGTATCAAAGAATAGAGCAACAACGCTCAAAGGAGAATGGATTTATATTTCCGAACTCGGTACCCGCCAAATCAACGAATACGGCTCACGCGGCGGCAAAAAGTAATAGCACCGCGTCCGTGCTACATTTCCGTCTAGCAAATCCCAATGAACACACTCTACTACGGCGACAATCTAAAGATCCTCCGCGATTACATCAAAGACGAAAGCGTTGATTTTGTTTATCTCGATCCGCCGTTTAATAGTAATCGCAATTACAACGTGCTGTTCCGCAACGAATCGGGCAGCGACAGCGAATCGCAGATCACGGCGTTCGAAGACACATGGCACTGGAACCTCGCCGCCGAGGAAACCTATCACGAACTGATAAACGAGCCCGATCAGGTTGGCCGCATGATCGAATCTTTTCGCCAGTTCATCGGCAACAATCAGATGATGGCATATCTCGTCATTAGCAATTGCGGTAAACCGAGATTAAACTAGGCGTTAACTAAGTTTACTTTATCTTCGAATCTAGGAGTCCCGAAATGATTGAAACGAAAACGGAGTTTAGGATAGATCGCCTTCCGAAAGAATTACAGAAGACATTTCAGGCACTTTACGCGCGAGAATCTTCCGACAGTCGGGTGTCGCTCAAGGCGAACTCGGTATATCAAGGAGATGCCGCTGAACTAATTAAACTCATTGAGCCAAACAGTATCGCCGTGAGCGTATGGTCGCCACCATATTTTGTCGGAAAGGAATATGAAAAAGGTTTGACATTCGAAACCTGGCAAGCTCTTTTACGCGATGTTATTGCCGCACACTTTGCCG
>JANLTF010000129.1:0-3343 GCA_031362825.1 Acidobacteriota bacterium
AAGAACTGCGGATTTGCGAGAGTTCACGGATCAGGAATCGCGAAAACCTTAGACGAAGCGGTACAAATCGCGTCCGAAGCACAAAAAGTCCTTCACGAAGCGCTCTCGATCGCTCACGATGGGCATAAAAACTCGAAACGAAGCGCTAACAATCGCTCACGAAGGATGAAAAGTTGGATACGAAGCACTAAAAGTTCGATCCGAACCACTACAAGTCCGGCATTATTCGAAAAAAGTGCCGGTTTAACCTGAGACAGCCTGAGTTTAAGGCCGCAATGTCTTCGTCGCGAAGCGACGTCCGTGGACAAACGTCCACGGCTAAATTCGGTCAGCCGCTACGCGGCGAAAAACTGGAATCTTATCCAAGATTCGGTGGCTGACGGAACGTTTGCAGCGCGCTGTTCGGCGTCGTGGCGATGCTTGGTGTCAAAAATGGCGAATCTTAGGAAATACAGATTTGAGTACGCGCTCGTAATCGGTGCGATGGTTGCGAGCGTTGGCGGCTTTTGGAATATCTTTTTAGGTCCCGAGGCGAAACCTAGTGCGTACCATTTTTTCCACGTCATCACGGTCTTTGTCTGGTTGATTTTGCTGCTCCTGCAACTCAACCTCATTGGAAAGAAGGGCTTTCTGAATCATAAAAGGATCGGGCTCTTGATCTTATTCTTTGGGCCTTTGCTCGTGGCGACTACGTCGGTCATGACCATTCATTCTGCGAATAAGGGCGTGATCTCCGGTAAAGGCGACCCTTTGTTTGTTCAAAACGTGATGGGCACGTTTGAAGTGGCGTTCTTGATCCTGCTTGCTTTCGTTGTAAGGAAAAGAAGAGCCTTGCATGGAGCGTTTATCTTGAGCACGGCTCTGGCATTCGTGAGCGTTGCTCTGTTTTTCCTGCTTCTCGCGTTTGTTCCTCAGTTCAAGATCGAGGGACCCGAAACCTTTTACCGATTTGCATACGCCGCAATAACAGGTCTCGTCATTCGCCTGATTATCGGGATCCTATTCTTCCTCAAAGATCGCAGGAACAATTGGCCGCTGCTTGTAACCGGTATAATGCCCGCGTCTAGTATCTTGGTCGGTGCAATTCTTGAGAGCTATGAGCTTATAAATCCATCAACCGCATTCGTCGGCTCGTTAAATGAGATAATCACGTTTGGTAGTAGCTTTGCGATCATGCTTGGTCTATTGCTGTCAACGGGAATACTGGCTACGAAGAAAGCGGTGGTTCAAGGTCAGAGTTGAAATAAGAGGACTCTGATTCGAATGTTTTGCAGCACCGTCTGCTGCATCCGCGTCGAAGGCCCGCTCATGCAAAAGATCCGCTGGCCCGATAAACTCGTCGACGAACCTGCTAAGTGCAATAAGTTGGAGAAGATCTTGCGGACGGCGGAATAGTCTGGAAGACGCAGAGGTTTCGCCCGGCCAACGTTGGCTATGGCTTAATGCCTCTGACCGCGTTCTTGTCTGGTTCGGAGTATTTCCATTTGGTCATTTCCTGCTCGACGAATGGTCGGAGCTTTTCGGCGTATTGGTAGATCTTTGAGAGATTGGTCTTACGTGTTATTCTCACCACGTCGAGGTCGTTGGCCTTGTTTGCGGTGTTGCGTTTGTCGTACCAGTCGTATATATTGAGTGCCTCGCTGAAGTTGCCGGCGGCGAGTTCGCTGTCGAATATCAGGCGGATACCCTTGCTGCCCGCCATCATTTGCATGTTGGTTTTCTTGATGAGTGTCAAGCCTTCGGCGTCGAGGATATCGATGATCTCGTTATACGTATTTTCGCGATCGACCTCAGCCTCTTTCGGCATTCGCTGGACGCTGTGGTCGGAACTGATCTTTAGAGCTTCGTAGGTGAGCGGCAGTTTCGTCTTTCCCGCAGCCGCCTTGCCAAACGGCGTCTCGGCCAAGGCATAGTTGATCGGCACATTGTCGGTGATGTACGCCTCGTAGAGAAGGAACTTATTTTTCACTTTGTCGAGCCTGATGACAACGCCCTTTTTGAGCTTCCGAGCGGCCTCTTTAGCGGCAACGAGAGTATCGAACCCGTTCGAACCGCCCAAAACGCCACCGCAAAAGATTATCGCGGCCGGTTTCATGTACTGCAGATCAGCTGGATAGACGATCTTGCCGCCGGAAGTATCGACCTGATAAACATTGGCGACGATCGGATAAACTGCTTTGAGCCTGCCTCCAGTCTGGAAATCTTTACCCGCGGCCGCGGAATCTCGCAACGAAGTTTTTACCAGTCCGCGCAGGTAATAAGCTTTGTAATGTTCGCCAAGCATTATCGCCCGTTCTGCATCAGCGAGTGCGTTCGCTCGATTGTTGTCAACATCCGCAGAAAGCCTAGACTGTTCGACAGCGGGCTTTGTGTAAAAACTGCCATTCCACGTGTAGAGAAATCCGCGCTTGATATATAGCGAGGCGAGCATCGGATTTTTTGGGTCCTTATTGATCTCCGCGGTCACCTCAGCGATCTCGGCGAGGCTTTGAGCGGACGCAATTGTAATTTGTGCAGCAACGATAAACGCGACTGCGAGGAACATTTTGATGTAGGTCATAGAATTAGTGTGTATCGTGGGTCGTGGTCTGCAAGAGTAAAGAACCCAGTCGCTATCGCTCCCGGTTCTGCCTATGAGATGGCTTCGATCATCTCTTTTACTGCCTGATTTAATCCGACAAAAACGGCGCGCGAGACGATGTTGTGGCCGATGTTGAATTCGGTGATCTCTGGAATAGCGGCGAGGGCGGCGACGTTGCGGTAGGTCAGCCCGTTGCCGGCTCAAAGGTCAGCCCGTGGCCGGCGGCGACGATGAGGCCGAGAGATTTGGCGTGTGTGCAGGCGGCGGCGATACGCGTCGTTTCGGCGGCGGCTTTGACCGCACCTTCGCCGTGGGCGGCTCGGGCGGAGAGCGTTAGTTCCGCGTATTCGGCGGTGCAGAGTTCTACCTGCTGAGCACCTGCTTTGCTAGCGGCGTCGATCTGAGCAATGTCCGGATCGATAAAAATGCTGACAAAAATTCCTGCCGCCTTGAGCTGCCCGACGGCCCAGCTTACCGTTTCAAAATTGCCAACGACGTCAAGGCCGCCTTCTGTCGTGATCTCGTTCGCGCTTTCCGGCACCAGCGAAACGGCATCGGGCTTGGTGCGTGTCGCGATCGAGACCATCTCGTCGGTCGCGGCCATTTCGACGTTTAGATAGGTCGTGACCACATCACGAAGCAATTCGATATCGCGATCCTGAACGTGCCGACGATCGCCGCGAAGATGAACGGTGATGCCATTCGCACCGGCCTGTTCGCATATTACGGCAGCGGTGACGATGCTCGGTTCAATAGTCTTAC
>JANLTF010000158.1:0-2677 GCA_031362825.1 Acidobacteriota bacterium
CTCGGCTATCTGCACATTCCGGATATGGGAGCACCGGGAATTCGCGAATTTATCAAATGGTATTATCCGCAGATCAACAAAGAGGCTCTCGTAGTCGACGTACGCGCAAATGGCGGCGGCAATGTTTCGCGGATGCTGATCGAGCGGCTGCGTCGCAAGGTTCTCGGCGTTAACTACAGGCAGGCCGATCAGGACGGCAATACGTATCCGGACGGGGCATTTTTCGGGCCGATGATCGCTCTGCTAAATGAAAATTCGGCATCGGACGGCGACATCTTCCCGTATATGTTCCGTGAAGCGGGCCTCGGCCAGCTAGTCGGCAAACGCAGTTGGGGCGGCGTCGTCGGTATCAACAATCGCGGCACGCTCATCGACGGCGGAGTGACGAATGTCCCGCAATCGGCCCTCGCAAACGCCAAAGGCGAATACATCATCGAAGGCTACGGCGTCGATCCTGACATCGAGGTCGAGAACGATCCGAAATCAGTAATCGCCGGCCGCGATCCGCAACTCGAACGTGCGATCTCAGAACTGATGAAGAAGATCGTCACTCCGGTTAAACTACCTAAGAAGCCGGTAGATCCGATTAAGGTGCCGAAAAACTAACGAATGCCGAAGCTTCTCGAAGTAACCGATCTCCAAACACAGTTCCCGACGCGTGCGGGGCTGGTGAAGGCTGTGGATGGTGTTAGTTTTACCATTGGCGAGGGCGAACTGTTGGGTTTGGTTGGCGAGTCGGGCTGCGGAAAATCGATCACGGCGCTGTCGATAATGCGCCTTATTTCGAAACCGGGCAAGATCTCGGGCGGTTCGATCAAATTTAAGGGTGAAGAGCTGACTACGGCGGCGACGGAACGTTTGCGTGAGATCCGCGGTAATGACATCGCGATGATCTTTCAGGATCCGATGACGTCGCTCAATCCGGTGTTTACGGTCGGCGAACAGATCGCCGAGGCTTTGCGTTTGCATCGGAAGCTCGACCGAAAGGCGGCGTGGGCAGCGGCGATCGAGGCGATGAAAGAGGTTTCAATACCTTCGCCGGAGCGTCGCGTCAAGGACTATCCGCACCAGCTTTCGGGCGGTATGCGGCAGCGTGTGATGATCGCGATGGCATTGGCGTGTAATCCGGAACTGCTGATCGCGGATGAGCCTACAACGGCATTGGATGTAACCATTCAAGCACAGATACTCGAATTGCTCGACGAACTGCGAAAAACCCGAAAACTCGCCGTGCTACTCATCACTCACGATCTTGGTGTGGTCGCAGAAGTTGCCGACCGTGTTTGCGTGATGTACACGGGCAAGATCGTCGAGGAATCGGATGTTGATGAGCTGTTTGCGAATCCGAAGCACCCGTACACGAAAGGTTTGCTTCGTTCCGTTCCGAAGCTCACTGAGATAGGCACGACAAAGTCCGAACGGCTCAAGACCATCGATGGTACTGTCCCAAGCCCGACAAATCTTCCGAACGGATGCCATTTTGCACCGCGATGCGATAAGAGGCTCGATATGTGTACACGCGGTAAAATACCGCTCTTGCCGCTGCCGAACGACGTTAATGTTCGCTGCGTTTTGTATAACGATAAGCTTAAGTTTCAGATCGCGAAAGAAAGGGCATTGTCGGTATCGGGTTAATTCTTACTTCGCGTCCTTTGCGTCGCTGGATTAAAGGATTTCACAAAGCGACGACAAGAACGCAAAGTTAGGAAAAGAAGAAATAGAAGATGACATCTGCAGCTCCAAAACTTTCGGAAACATTGCTTGTCGAGGTTAAGAATCTCGTCAAGCATTTTCCCGTTGAGAACAGCGACGATGTCGTTCAGGCGGTGGATGATGTTTCGTTTGAGATCATAGCCGGTGAAACGCTTGGGCTGGTGGGCGAATCGGGCTGTGGAAAATCGACGGTCGGGCGGTGTTTGCTGCGCTTGCATGAGCCGACGAGCGGGGAAGTCTGGTTCGAGGGCAAGAACATCATTGGCCTGGGGAATAATGAAATGCAGGGCCTGCGGCGTGAGATGCAGATAATTTTTCAGGATCCGTACGCGAGCCTTAATCCGCGTTTGAGTATTCGTTCGATCGTTTCCGAGCCCTTAAAGATACATAAGATCGGCAGCAAGGCCGAGCAGAACGCCAAAGTGGAAGACCTGCTCGCAAAGGTCGGGCTTGATCCTAAATATGCTGATAGATATCCGCACGAGTTTTCGGGCGGCCAGCGGCAACGTATTGGCATCGCACGGGCTCTGGCGTTAAATCCTAAGCTTATTATTTGCGATGAGCCAGTTTCGGCACTCGACGTTTCAGTTCAGGCTCAGGTCGTTAATTTGCTGCAAGATCTGCAGGACGAATTTGGGCTTACGTATCTTTTTATTTCGCACGGACTAGCAGTTGTTGAACATATTTCAGACCGTGTCGCGGTGATGTATCTCGGCAAGATCGTCGAGATCTGCGATGCGGCCGAATTGTACGAGAACCCGCAACATCCTTACACAAAGGCCTTGCTCTCCGCAATTCCGATTCCGGACCCAAAACACAAACGCGACCGCATAGTCCTCACCGGTGACGTTCCCACGCCGATCAATCCTCCGTCCGGCTGCCGCTTCCGCACGCGTTGTCCGATTGCAATCGAAGAATGCTCAGCGGTCGATCCCGCACTTCGTGAGATCACGGCAGGGCATTT
>JANLTF010000285.1:0-1994 GCA_031362825.1 Acidobacteriota bacterium
GAATCTCCGCTATGCAATTTTATCGCGGAGAATTCACAGTCCTTCCGATTTTCCGCCGATATGGCAAAGAAAAAGGCATCAGAAACAAATAGCCGTTCGCAAAGCAAAGCGCAGTTCGATGTCCCTCGAGCCGAAGCCAAAACTGTGCGCGAACCGCGACATTTCGACGATAACACCTTTCGGGGATTTATTGAGAATCTGCCGGTGATGTTCTACGCCGTCGAGCCCGAAACGCCTTACACGCCGATCTACATCAGCCAAACGTTTGAGAAGTTTGGCTACCCGCTCGAAGACTGGCGAACCAATCCCAAGATCTGGAACGAGGTTATCCACGAGGACGACCGAAGATGGGTCCTCGACGGAACGCGGGAATCAATGGCTCGGGGCGAAGGAATCGACTTCGAATATCGCGTAGTGGGCAAAAACGGCAAGCTGTTTTGGGTGCGCGACCGCAGTTGTTTTATCAAGGACAAGACGGGCAAGACAATTTGCTGGCAAGGCGTCATTCTCGATGTGACCGAACGCAAACTCGCCGTCGAGGCCCTGCAGAAACGTGAAAAGCTATATCGAACATTGGCGCGCACGATCCCGCAAACCGCCGTCTTACTGTTCGATCACGATTACAGATATACGCTCGCTGATGGTGAACAGCTTAAGAACCACGAATGGTCCACGGAGCTGTTCGAGGGCAAGACGCTATTTGAGGTCTTTCCGCCGGAGATCACGGCCGAATGGTCGGAGCATTACGAACGTGCATTGAACGGCGAATCGTTCGTTCTGGAATTTGATAGCGAAGACGGTGCGTTTCAGGTCAACGTGATGCCGGTTCGCGACGACGATGATGAGATATTTGCCGGCATGGTGATGTGGCAGGACATTACCGAACGAAAGCGTGCGAACGATGCTTTGCAGGAAAGCGAGACGCGTTACCGTCAGTTGATCGAAAATGCGAACGACATCATCTACGTTCACGACCTCGCAGGAAATTATATTTCGATCAACGAGGCCGGCGAACGCATATTCGGCTACACTCGCGAAGAAGCTCTGAAAATGAACATGGCACAGATCGCCGCTCCTGAGCATCTCAAGGTCGTAAAACGCAACCTCGCCAAAAAACTCGAGGGAGCCTCGAAACAAACGTCGTACGAAGTAAATTGCATCAAGAAAGACGGCTCGCGGATCACGCTCGAGATCAACAGCAGCATGATCGAAAAAGACGGCGTGGCTGTAGCGGTTCAGGGCATCGGCCGGGACATTACTGATCGAAAGCGTGCCGAAGAGACGAGCCGTAAGAACGAAGAGCGTTACCGCGACCTGTTTGAGAATGCCAACGACCTGATCTACACGCATGATCTTGCGGGCAATTTCACATCGCTCAACCGTGCGGGCGAGAGGATCACGGGCTACAGCCGCGACGAAGCGATCGGCATGAACATCGGCGCGGTCGTCGCACCTGAATTTCTTGAGGCGGCCCGCACTATGACTGCCCGCAAGATGGAAGAAGATCTTCCGACGACATACGAGCTTGAGATCATCGCAAAAGACGGCCATCGCGTGACACTCGAACTGAGTACGCGGCTGATCGTCTCGGACGGCTTGCCCGTCGGCGTGCAGGGTATTGGACGCGACATTACCGAACGCCGCAACGCTGAGATTTCGCTTCACAATACGGTGTCCTTGTTTGCATCAACATTTGAATCGACAGCAGACGGCATCGTCGTAATGGGTCTCGATAAAGAGATCGTGACCTGCAACCGAAAGTTCGTTGAGATGTGGGGCGTTGACGAAGAGATAATAGAGTCAAAAGATGGCCTCAGGCTCATCGAACTGGTTACTGCTCAGATCAAGAATCACGAAGAGTTCACGCGTCAGATCGTTGCCGTATATGCCGATCCGTTGGCGGTCGCCTCAGAGATACTCGAGCTACACGACGGACGTATTTTCGAACGCTATTCGCTCATGGGACTCAAAAGAGAGGCGATGGTCAAAGCTGA
>JANLTF010000190.1:0-5467 GCA_031362825.1 Acidobacteriota bacterium
AAGAGACAAGAGACGGGAAACATGAGACAAGAGTAATACTCTTTTCCTGTCTCTTGTCTCCAGTCTCTTGTCTCAGTTCCGTCTCCTGTCTTCCTACTGCGCGCCGCCCTGAACCGGGATGTCGCCGTTCTGGCCGAAGGGATAGGCAAAGAAGGTTGAGAAGTTGGTGCTGCTTCTCAGGACGAAGAAGTTACCGTTGCTGGGCCGCCAGATGGCGATGTCGCTCTTGCCGTCCTTGTCATAATCGCTCACGACGGGCTTGTCTCCGGGACTACCAAATTGTGCACCGAGGACGCTGCCATCGGAGCTTCGTTTGAAGAACCAAACGCCCGATGACGGACGATAGATCGCCAGATCGGCACGGCTGTCGCCGTCAAAATCGCCGTCAATAGGAATGTCGCCGTTAAGGCCGAAAACTTCCTGCTCAAAAGTGTTGCTGCCCGAATTGAGCCGAAACCAGGTTCCCGAACTTGGGCGGAAGATGGCGGAATCCGAAGAGCCGTCACCATCAAAATCGCCGGAATGGAATTGCGAAGCCCGCGGTTCACCGTAGATAAAATCGTCCATCACAACTACATCGCTTGACCCACCGCCATCAACATTTCCGGCTTTTGCGACTAAATTACCGTTGTAGATACGAACGCGCGTCACGCGTTCTCCGGCATTAAAGGAAACCCCGACAAACGATAAGCCCAGCGTATTGGTTGGAGCAGTAAAAAGCCCGAGGCTTTTTCCATCAACGCCGAAATACTGAATTCCTGTCGTTGAAGCCGCATCAACATCGCAAAAAACGGCTCCGAAGCCTGAAACGGTAGCGGGAATATTTGTGCCGGGAATAAAAAACTCTACGTCAACAATGTTGCTGTTGTTTGCCGTGAAGAGCCGTTGGGCAGAAAATGTTTGAAAGTTCGCTGTGTAGCTCGCATCAAGATTTCCGAAATTAACCGGCGTTCCACTAGCTATGGTCGAACTGACCATAAACGGCTGTTGACCGCTCACCAAACCAACTATCGAATTTGATGAGAATACGACGCCGCGTGGGGAATTTGCGTTGAAAAAGTTATTCGGAAGGCTGTTTGGGGCAGAGAAACCGTCAGGCACGCCGTCCCAGTTGATCTCGCGTCTGCCCGTCGTGAACGAACCGTTGACACCGTTATTGGCGCCGCCGAGGTCCGTACGAAACAGATCGACCGTCGCCTGGATGGCGGCTGCGTTTGCACCCGACGCATTTCTAAAAACGGACACCGCCGATGCGACTCCGCTAAGGATCGTCATCATCGCTGCCGCGAGTACGATCCGTGTTATGTTTCTAAAGCTATAGTTATTCATTGTTTTTTTCCTTTTTGTCTGTGTCCTTTGATAAATTGCCCTCATTGTCGATTAGCGACGAAAGCCTTCGTTTGCAGTAACGCAAGTGTGAACGGGCCGTCTCATTTACCGACAAGCGTTCGGCTGTTGCCAGTGTGTCTCGCGTGCATTATTGCGAGTAGCGAAGGGATGCAGATGGCGGTGCCGAATTCTTCGTTGGCGTAGTGAACCGCACTGTTGACCACAAACTGCGTCAGATCTTTGGCCGTGATGCCGAAAAGCTCGGCTGCCGATCTGATCCCGACAAAATCGGCCTCGGCGTTGCACCGTTCGCAATGCCCGAGCGTCGTCTTGGCACGTTTGCGGATGAGCTGAACCTTTTCAAACTCGATAACGATCTCTCGTTGGTGTTTTGTTGTCATAAGATCATGCATCTTCGTGTTAAAATCGTTGTAAGTTAACGAGCTTTTCCCGTCTGAAACCATTGTGCCCCATCCGTTATGAGAAATTCTTTAGGTTTTTCTGAAGGTTTTCTGAAGAAATTGTGAAGAAGGTTGGGTTCTTAACGCAGAGGGCGCAGAGAAACAAAAGGCTATTTTCGCAGTTTTTCTTGAGCTCAGCGGTCTTTGCGGTCTCTGCGTTTAAGTTCTTTCAGCCAATTTGAATATGGGCATTATATTCACATTCGAAAACTTTCGCCTGGATGCCGCCGAGCGCCTTTTGTACGCCGACGCTGACGCCGTGCAAATGCCCCCGAAGCTGTTCGACACGCTCTTGATGCTCGTCGCTAACGCCGGCCGCGTCCTAAGCAAGGAACGGATGCTCGAAGAGGTGTGGGAAGGCAGCTTTGTCGAGGAAAATAATCTCGCGCAGAATATTTCGCAGCTTCGCCGTGTCCTCGGGGCGGAAATGATCGAGACCGTGCCGAAATTCGGCTACCGTTTTGTCGGCGAAGTTTCGAGAGAAGAAGGGTTGATGTCCCACACCGAAGTGATCGAAACCGTCCGGGCCCGCGTTTTTGTAGATGACGGATCAAGGCTAGAAGAGGATAAGAGGAGAGGAGCAGAAAAGGAGATCTCGTCCGCGCATACTCTTGCTCCCCTTCTCCCGTACTCCGCTTCTCCGCTTCTCGCTTCCCGTGTGCCGGAGACACGGTACGTCCAAAACGGCGACGTTAATATCGCCTACCAGGTTCTAGGCGAAGGTCCGGTAGATATTGTGTTCGTGATGGGCTGGGTCTCGCATCTTGAGTATTTTTGGAAGCATCACCTGTTTGCATCGTTCCTCGAACGCCTCGCGTCCTTTTCACGGCTGATCTTGTTCGACAAACGCGGCACCGGACTTTCTGATCGCGTTCCGCTGAGCGAACTGCCAACGCTCGAACAGCGGATGGAAGACGTCCACTCGGTGATGGACGCGGTCGGTTCGGAACGCGCGATCCTCGTCGGCGTCAGCGAGGGCGGGCCTATGTGCTCGCTGTTTGCCGCGACCTATCCGGAACGCACCGCCGGGCTCGTCATGATCGGAACTTACGCAAAGCGAATCCGCGATGATGAGTACCCGTGGGCTCCGACCGAGGACCAGCGTGAGGCATTTTTTGAGCTAATGCGTAACGAATGGGGTGGCCCCGTCGGCGTCGACGAACGAGCACCTTCGATGGCGGATGATGCCGAATTTCGGGATTGGTGGGCGACGTACTTGAGAATGGGCGCGAGCCCCGGAGCCGCCGTTGCCCTGACAAAGATGAACGCCGAGATCGACGTTCGCGGCGTTTTGCCGTCGGTTCGCGTGCCCACGCTCGTCATTCACCGCTCGGGTGATCTCTGCCTCAAGGTCGAAGAGGGCCGCTTCGTCGCGGCACAAATTCCTGACTCGAAATATGTCGAGCTTGGTGGTATAGATCATCTTCCGTTCGTCGGCGATCAGGATGAGATACTCGACGAGATCGAACAATTTGTCACCGGCGTCAGATCCGGCGGCGAATACGACCGCGTACTGGCGACCGTGATGAGCGTTTCGATCGCCGACCCTGACGCCGAGTCGGCAAAGCGTGGAACCGACGAGTGGGCACAATTTATCGCTCGTTCGAAGGCGTTCGTTTACCGTCAACTGCCGATGTACAAGGGTCGCGAGGTGTCAGTCGGCGACGAAGGGACACTCGCAGCCTTCGACGGGCCAGCCCGTGCAATCCGCTGTGCTGCGGCAATAAACCAGGCCGCTGTCGAACAAGGAGTCACGCTTCGCATCGGCCTGCATACTGGCGAATGCGACGTCTTGGGCGATACTTACAGCGGCTTTGCCGTCGATTTGGCTTGCAAGATCGCTGATCTTTCCGAAGGCGGCAACATTCTCGTCTCGCGAACCGTAAAAGACCTCGTCGCGGGTTCCGGACTCGCTTTCGGCGAATTCGGTGTTCGCTCGTTCGACGGTGTCGACGGCGATTGGCGGCTGTTCTCAGTTTTGTCAGAACCACCTGCGGTAGCGGGTGATTGAAGCTCGCAAATGAGATTACTTATTGATATGAAAAAACTCAACATACTCGTCCTGGTCCTCTTCGTCTTCCCGCTCTTCATTCACGCGCAAACGCTCGACGAAAAGCTAAAGGAGATCGACGACTACGCAAACACGGTCATCTCGACGTGGAAAGATTCGGGCGCCGGCATGTCGATCGCGGTTATCAAGGACGACAAAGTTCTGATGCAGAAAGGCTACGGCATTCGCGAACTCGGTAAATCGGACAAGCCGGATGAGAACACAGTCTTCGCGATCGCGTCGAATTCGAAGGCATTCACGACGGCAGCCCTTGGAATTCTGGTCGATGAAAAGAAGTTAGCCTGGGACGACAAGGTTTCCAAGTATCTGCCTGATTTTCAGATGTACGATCCTTGGGTGACGAGCGAATTGACGATCCGCGATCTCGTGACGCATCGCGTCGGGCTCGATACGTTTAGCGGCGATCTACTTTGGTACGAGACTACCTATTCGCCGGACGAAATCTTGCGGCGTGTGCGGTATCTCAAGCCGGTTTCGAGTTTTCGTACGCAGTTCGGTTATCAGAATCTAATGTTTATCGCCGCCGGAAAGGTGGTCGAAAAGGCGTCTGGTACATCTTGGTGCGATTTTGTCACGACGCGGATCCTCAAGCCGCTCGACATGAACCGCACGACGTGCAGCATTAAATCGCTGCCCGACAACGCGGCGTGGCCGCACAACGAATCTGGCGGCAAACTCCGCGTTTTGCAGCGTGGAAATGTCGATGGTTCGTATTCGGCGGCAGCGCTAAATTCGTCGGTTGTCGATCTTTCAAAATGGGTCCGAACGCAATTAGCACGAGGAAAATTCGAGGGTAAACAGATCTTTAGTGAGCAGCAAAGCTGGCAGATGCATCAGCAATGGCTCGCACAGCAGGTCGGGCCATCCAACGCACCGGGCATTCAACCGCGGCATTTTTCGGGTGTGGGAATGGGCTGGTTCGTTTACGATTACTACGGGCGAAAGATCATCAATCACAGCGGCGGCCTGGACGGAATGCTGTCATACACGGTACTGATACCTGAGGAGAATGCGGGCTTTGTCGTGCTCACCAATAGCGAGTCGCCGGCCTTCGCGATCATGATGAACAAGATCCGCGACGTGCTGGTCAATGCTCCAAAACGCGACTACATCGCCGAAGGCGTAAAGCGAATGGCAGACGGAAAGGCCCGTGATGCCGAAGAAAGGGCAAAGGTTGACGCCGCACGTGTAAAAGATACAAAGCCTTCTCTCGCCCTCGCCCAATATGCCGGAACTTACGGCGACAAACTTTACGGTGACGTTACCGTTGCCGTCGAAAACGGCAAGCTCGTAATGCGTTTTGGCCCGTCGCCAAACTTCGTCGCCGACCTCGAACATTGGCACTACGACACCTTTGAGATCAAATGGCGCCCGTCCGTCTCGTACAATTTTCCCCGAGGCTTCGTCACGTTCACCATCGACAAAGACGGCAGGACCGACAAACTAAAAGTAGACCAGCCGAATAATGATTTTTGGTTTTATGAGTTGGATTTGAAAAGGAAATAGGGAGCATCGTGTCAGTAGCCCGCACGTAAGTAAGGGCTCAATGCGAGCCGAGAGCCCTTACTTACGTGCGGGCTACTGACATCGATTCGACAAAATCGCG
>JANLTF010000202.1:0-6388 GCA_031362825.1 Acidobacteriota bacterium
CCGCTTTTCGCACCGCATACAAACAGCCCGAAGCACCGATCAGCGAACACGCCACGCTCTCGGCCGATTTGATAAACGTCTCGTAATTCCAATACCCGCGAGCACCTTTCCCGACGTTCGTGCTCGCGTCATCGACATAGATCAGACGCCCCGCGACACAGCCAACGGTCTCATCCGCAAACGCCGGCAGAAGCTTTCGCAGCACGTCCGGCTCGTATTCCGTCGTGGCGTCCGAAAACAAAACGATCTCGCCGGTCGCACTCGCAACCGCATTATTCTGCGTCTCCGTCTTCCCGACACGCCCTTCCTGCCTGAACAAACGCACACCGCGATCTGCAAATTCGCGAACGATCTCATCCGTCGCGTCCGTCGAACCGTCCGACGCCACCAATATCTCCAATTTCTCCGCCGGATAATCGAGCTTCAGCGTATTCTCGATCTTAGCCGCTATCGCTTCTTCTTCGTTATATGCCGTGATCAAAACCGTCACCGACGGCTCGACCTCACCCCGCATCACACGCCGCGGCCGCACCACGCTCACCAAATACACGACCACCGGATACCCAACGTAAACATACGCAAGCACCACCAAACTACCCCAAAATACGATCTGTCCCGCTATGTATAACATCAAGATCCAAAGAAAACGGGCGATTACGTAAACGCTCCCGCACAAGTTGAACCAATTATACACAACGAACGAAATTAGAAGTGGGAATTTGGAGTCAAACAGTTGCTCTCGATTTCCTTTTCATGACCGCACCGAACTCTATCAAGGTACCTAAGAAACGCAATCTCGCAGGCCTCGCACCTTCTTTTTGGCACCTTCTTCACCATCGTTCGGACTATTACTTAAGGAGTGGCGATTTTGCAAAATATTGCGCAATAAAGCAGGCTCGTCCCCAGATTTCAGGCCTTTTATTTTTTTGCGGAATCGGATCGATTTGTGACCTGCGCCCTATTCTCATTTCTTGGATAACTTGATAATATATTATGCTCAATTCAGGAAAAGACCTTACCGCGAAGACCGACCTGCAACAGCATGGTTCCGGTACGGGGCCTTGGCGAAGCAAGCGTCCCGCTTACGTTGACTTTTTCCCGCCTTGCAATAATGCATGTCCCGCGGGAGAAGATATCCAGTCCTGGCTGTCCCTTGCTCAAGAAGGCAAAATTCACGAAGCCTGGGTGAAGCTCACTGAAGAGAATCCGATGCCCGCGATCCACGGCCGGGTTTGTTATCACCCGTGTGAAAACTCGTGCAATCGCGGCGCCATCGACAGCTCGGTGAGTATTCATTCGGTTGAACGGTTTCTTGGCGACAAGGCGATCGCCGAGGGCTGGAAATTCCCTTCGTTGAAGAAGTCGACCGGGAAACGCGTCCTGGTGATCGGTGCCGGCCCAAGCGGATTGTCATCTGCCTATCATCTCGCAAAATTTGGCCACGATGTAACAATTTACGAAGCCGGGCCTGTGGCCGGTGGGATGATGAATTTTGGCATTCCGGCATATCGGCTGCCGAGAGCGGTCCTGCGTGCCGAGATCGCCCGGATAGAGGAACTCGGCGTAAAGATCGTCCTCGATCGCAAAGTGACCAATGTATTGGCCGAAAAGAACGAAGGCAAATTTGACGCAGTCTTCATAGCGATCGGAGCGCACATCGGCAAGAAAACTGACATCCCGGCAAGAGACGCGGGAAAGATACTCGACGCATTGACGTTCTTGAAAGATGTGGAACTCGGGCAGGTGCCCCAGATCGGCCGGCGAGTCGCTATATATGGCGGTGGAAATACCGCGATGGACGCCGCAAGAACGGCGAAGCGACTGGGTGCCGAAGAGGCACTTATCATATATCGCCGCGACCGCGAACATATGCCGGCTCACGATTTTGAAGCCGATGAGGCATTCAGCGAGGGCGTAAAGATCCATTGGCTCCGAACCATCAAGGAAATCGATTCAACGTCATTCACGGTTGAGAAGATGGAGATCGTTGACGGTAAGCCAGTCGGCACCGGATCGCTTGAAACGTTGGAGGCCGATTCGCTGATCCTTGCACTCGGACAATCTACCGAGACCGAATTTCTGAAGGGAGTCGAAGGCATTGAGTTTGACGAGGATAATACTGTGGTCGTCGATCGACAAATGATGACCGGACATCCCGGCATATTTGCCGGCGGAGACATGGTTCCAAGTGAGCGAACGGTGACGATCGCGACTGGACACGGCAAAAAGGCCGCCCGGAACATTAACGCCTGGCTGATTCAAGAAACCTACGAAAAGGCCCCGAATAACGAACTTGTTCGGGTAGAGCAGTTACAAGTTTGGTATCGAACAAAGGCTGACGCGAGCGAACAGTCGCATGCTGCTCCAGAGGTCGCGGCTACTGGTTTCGACGAGATCGTGGCGGGACTTTCCGAAGAAGAAGCCGTTTACGAAGCCCAGCGATGCTATTCGTGTGGCAACTGTTTCGAATGCGATGGATGTTTCGGAGCTTGTCCCGAACACGCGATCATCAAGCTAGGAAAAGGAAAAAGATACAAATTTAACTACAACCTCTGTACGGGCTGCGGAGTTTGTTATGAGCAGTGTCCGTCTCACGCGATCGACATGACATCGGAAATGGAGGTTGTAAAGTTATGACTCCGGTACAACAACGTTCCGTAACGCTGGATGGTAATGAAGCTGCGGCCTACGTGGCCTATCGAGTCAACGAAGTTTGTGCCATATATCCGATCACTCCATCGTCGGCCATGGCGGAATTTGCAGACGAATGGTCCGCTAAGAACATTAAGAATATCTGGGGCAATGTTCCGGACATAATTGAAATGCAGAGCGAAGCAGGGGCCGCAGGTACCGTCCACGGGGCACTCCAAACTGGTTCGCTAACGACGACATTTACTGCATCGCAGGGATTGATGCTAATGCTGCCCAACATGTACAAGATCGCGGGTGAGCTCACAGCGGCGGTTTTTCACGTCGCCGCGCGGTCACTTGCGGCTCAGGGCCTGTCGATCTTTGGCGATCATCAGGACGTAATGGCTGCTCGGACCACTGGATTTGCTATTCTGGCGTCGGCCTCCGTACAGGAAGCCCACGACATGGCTCTCATCGCACAGGCAGCGACGTTGAGATCACGGATACCGTTTATCCATTTTTTTGACGGCTTTCGTACTTCACATGAGGTCAACAAGATCGACCTGCTGTCGGACGACCAAATAAGGGCGATGATAGATGACGATCTTGTCTTTGCCCATCGCAGCCGGGCGCTCAATCCCGATAACCCGTTCATTCGAGGTACGGCCCAGAACCCCGACGTATATTTTCAAGCCCGCGAAACCGTGAACCCGTTTTACCGGGCGATTCCATCGATCCTGAGCGAAGAGATGCGTAAGTTCGCTGATCTGACGGGCCGAGAATATGCCCCAGTGAAATTCTACGGGGCCCACGATGCTGACCGCGTGATCGTGATGATGGGGTCTGGCTTCGAGACGGCCGCCGAGACTGCCGAATACATGAATCTCAATGGAGAAAATGTCGGTGTGATCCAGATATCGCTTTACCGCCCATTTCCCGCAGCGGATTTTCTCGCTGCGATTCCTGCCTCAACCAGGCAAATAGCGGTACTCGACAGGACCAAAGAGTCTGGTGCCTCCGGAGAACCACTTTATTCAGACGTAATGGTGACGTTGATGGAAGCGGTATCCAGCGGGCATCTCGCATCAATGCCGGCAATTGTCGGCGGCCGGTACGGGTTGTCATCAAAGGAATTTACACCGGCGATGGCTAAAGCGACGTTTGACAATTTATCCGGCAAATCCCTAAAGAACCACTTTACCGTTGGCATCATCGATGACGTTGGCCATACAAGCCTTGAGGTAAATGAGCAGTTTGCTCTGGACGAGTCCGGTTGGACCCAGGCCCTCTTTTTTGGATTGGGAGCTGATGGAACGGTCGGGGCAAATAAGAACAGTATCAAGATAATCGGTGAAAACACGGACCTCTCCGCCCAAGGCTATTTCGTATACGATTCCAAGAAATCAGGTGCGAAAACAGTATCGCACCTGCGTTTTGGCAAGAACGAGATCAAGGCTCCGTATCTGATCGGTTCAGCGGATTTCATCGCCTGTCACCAGTTCAATTTCCTCGAAAGGGAAGAGATGTTGTCGATGGCGAAACCGGGCGCGACCTTCCTGCTTAACAGTCCGCATGGCCCTGCCGACGTATGGGACCGGATCCCGCTACGGGTACAGCAGCAGATCCTAAACAAGAAACTGAAATTCTATGTTATCAACGCCGCCGATGTGGCCCTGAAAACGGGCATGGCAGGTCGCATAAATACGATCATGCAAACCTGCTTTTTCGCATTGTCCGGTGTATTGCCGCCGGATGAGGCGATCGCGCAGATAAAGAAAGCGATCGAGAAGACCTATCTAAAGAAAGGACAGTCCGTCGTCGAAAAGAACTTCAAGGCCGTCGATCTTACGCTCGAAAATCTATTCGCAGTGCCCGTTCCGGAGAAGACGTCGGCAATTGACCTTCCGAAACAGGAAATTTCGCCCCTCGCTCCAGAGTTTGTTCGGACGGTCACTCAGATGATGATCTCGGGGCTTGGGGATCGTATCCCGGTCAGTGCCATGCCGGTTGACGGTACGTTTCCAAATGGGACTTCCAAGTGGGAAAAGCGAAATGTCTCAAACCAGGTAGCGGTTTGGGATCCGGGATCTTGTATTCAGTGTGGTAACTGCAGTTTCGTCTGCCCGCACAGCGTTATTCGTTCCAAGTTCTTCCATAAAGGCCACCTTGATCAGGCACCCGAGAGCTTCAAGTCGGCCCCGATCAACGCACGTGGTTTCCCGGAGACAAAATTCTCACTACAGGTTTATCTCGAAGACTGCACCGGCTGTCGCCTCTGTTACGAGGTTTGTCCGGTTGAGGAGAAAGGCGGAAAAGGACGTCGGGCCATCAACCTCGCGGAAAAACCGGAAGATCTAAGTGAAGAGCGAAATGCCATCAGCTTCTTCGAGCAGTTGCCTCAAAACGAAAAGCCGGCCGTTGATTTTTCCACCGTTCATGGTGTCCAATTTCTCGAACCGCTATTCGAATTCTCGGGTGCGTGTGCCGGATGCGGTGAAACGCCTTATATCAAGGTGCTCACGCAATTGTTCGGCGACCGGATGCTGGTGGCTAATGCGACCGGCTGTTCGTCGATCTACGGAGGCAATTTGCCGACGACTCCATGGACGTCGAACGCCGCGGGACAGGGACCGGCATGGTCGAATTCGCTCTTCGAGGACAATGCCGAATTTGGCCTTGGTATGCGCATGACGGCAGACAAACAGCTCGCGATGGCTCGCCAACTGCTGGAGCAGTTGAGGCCCGATCTTGGCGACCAGGTGGTCGACGAGATCACCCTCGCTCCACAGAACCTCGAAAGCGAAATACGCGAACAGCGAACGCGGGTCAAAGATCTGAAATCCCGACTCCAGCAAGTTGACCTTCCCGCGGCCAAGCACCTTCTGTCAGTCGCCGACCAGTTGGTCCATCGCAGCGTATGGCTTATCGGCGGCGATGGCTGGGCATACGACATCGGCTCGGGCGGACTTGACCATGTGATGGCAAGCGGGCGGAACGTAAACGTCTTAGTGCTCGACACCGAGGTCTATTCTAACACCGGCGGCCAGATGTCCAAGGCGACACCGACCGCCGCCTCCGCGAAATTTGCCGCCGCTGGCAAGCGTGTCGGCAAAAAGGACCTCGCCCTGCAAGCGATCTCCTACGGAAATGTCTATGTGGCCCAGATCGCTATGGGTTCGAATCCGCAGCAAACGCTTCTTGCTCTTCGAGAAGCCGAGGCCTACGAAGGGCCCTCGCTGGTGCTTGCCTACAGCCACTGCATAGCGCACGGGATCGATATGGAAAAGGGCCTCAATCAGCAGAGCCTGGCTGTCGCGAGCGGTTATTGGCCGTTGATCCGGTATAACCCCGTCCTTAGACGAAACGGTCAGAATCCGTTTGTACTCGATTCGCCCAGACCGACTATTTCGCTGAAGGACTACGCATATAACGAACTCCGGTACAAGATGCTCACTCAGACGGCTCCTGAAGACGCCGAGCGGTTAATGAAACTGGCCCAGGAGATCGTCGATCTTAGATGGAAAACGTACGAGGACATGGCTGGGTTTGGTGCCAGTTCGTTCCAACCGGTCTATTAGAACTCGAGGTAAGCACAATGGCTGAACTACAGACAAGATACATGGGATTGAACCTCGCGTCGCCGTTGGTCGTATCGGCAAATCCGCTTTCGCAAAAGGTGGACAACATTCTCGCAATGGAGGACGCGGGAGCCGGAGCCGTCGTGCTGTTTCCAATCACGCTGAACATCACTTTCATG
>JANLTF010000222.1:0-7852 GCA_031362825.1 Acidobacteriota bacterium
ACGCAAAGATTATAACAAAAGATTCCTCTTGTCAGAACCGCGTGCGGTAGCGGATGGTTGAAGCCGATTGCACAAGCCCGCACGAAGTAAGGGCGTTTCGCGCAGATGAATTAGAGAAAAAAATGCCTAACAATACAGAAGCCCTCTGCCCCAAATGCCACGCCCCGAATTTCAAACCATGGCCCGACCTCGACCGCGACGAACAGATCGCCGCGATGGCGCGCCCAACCAAATACACCCGCACCCAAAGAAAAAAGCACCGCATCTGCACACGTTGCTGGTTCGAACAATCCGACCCAAAAACCGACCTGGCTTGAATCAGCCCTTTATGACCGCTAGCGGAACTTGAGGGTAATCTCCTCGCCTTGCCTTCCGCAGCCTGCCGCTACTTCCGCTTCCGTCTCTCCCGCCGCCTCCGTGGATATGTGTGATAAGGCCGGTCATTCGTCGATTTGATCAGGCAGGTGATTATCCGTCGATCACGGTGGAGGCAAATTTCGGCCAAAAACGCCATTTGGTAACGCGACTTTTCTCGCGGCACCAAACTCCAAAATCAGGTTACCAGTGCCCATTTTCGCGGTTACCAAGCCCCGAAAACGCATCACCAAACCCGTTTTTTACTCGTTTTTCTTAAATTTGTTGATAAAATTGTGGTACGTACCACAATTTGGCCGCGAAATTTCCCAACACATAAAAAAACACATTTGGTTCACTACGAAAACGTCAGACAAGAAAGAAAAAGCTGTCCGAAGACGATTGTCTCCGGACAGCTTCCTGTCGAAAAGAGCTGGAACCTACGGAGTCATCTGGACGCCGAAGTCGAAGAATTTGGAACCGACGCCGGCGGCGCTGTTGGCGTTGCCGCTGTTGACTAGCATAAATCCGTACTCGCCTTTTTTGAGGTCTGACGAAGCCGTCACTTTGAAGGTGCCGTTGCCGAGGTCTTCGGCTTTGAGGCCGACGACGTATTCGTCCGACAGGCCGCCTTTGCCGCCCCACGAGTTGCTCTTGGCGATGGTCACCTCGCGGTTGTCGCTGCGTTGGTTAAAACGCACGAGCGTGAATTCATTCGGCGTCGAGGGAATTCCGCTCGATGTGTTCATGCCGCCGCTTGATGTGTCGAGGTAGAAATAAAATACGGGTGATGTCGTTTGGATCTGCATGTTTGCGTTTCGTCCCGGAAGGTTCGCTTTAGTTTTAACCTTACCAAGACCAAACGGAGTAACAGCCGCCGTAAAGCCGCCGCCCGTCCGGTTCTGAGCCGAAACGTTTGGATCTAGCCGCGTCATCTTCCTCACGCCGTCTTTTTCTTCATAAAGATAGATGCCGTAACCGTGCTTGGACATCGGATCGTTAGGATCACCAGAAGCGATCGATGTGGCGGCACCAGATGATGACGACCCGCCCATGGGCCTACCGCTCTTTGCTTCAAGCATCGCTCCGACAATGTCGTCGCCGACACCTGCCTTTTTAAGTTTGATCAAGGCATCGGTCGACATATCGAAGCTGGTTTTGCTCGTTTTGATCTTGCCAACAATGATCGAACTCGAAAGACCGGCTTTGGTCAGCGAGATCACTTCGTCATTGGTCATCTCGTCCTGTGCAAAAGCCGTCATGGCACCAAAGCACAGCAACACGCTGAAAATTAGGGTTGAAACTACTTTCTTCATACTTACTTCTCCTTAAGGGTAATTTTTACAATGTGCCGCGTGAGATTCACAGCTTTTTCTTGGCCGTAGAATAATTGTCACGGGCACGAATATCGAGATCCGGACGATAGACGCGAACCCTGATCGAGTATCGCTTGCCCGCTGTTTTTTCACTGCTAGGATAATAACCCAAACTGTAGATTTTACGAAGTTCATCGGCAATACGTGCAAACGCCGAGTTAAGATTGGTCGTCGAACTCACACGCTGAACACGTCCGCCTGAGTGCGAAGCGATATCAGCCAGAAACTCTCGGGCCTCGCGATAATCGTCTTCCTTTTCGCCCTTTACGAGCGGGGCTTCGACGACGGACGGCCGGTCATTGTCATCATATACGACCATCGCGTCCTTACGGCGATTGTCCCGCACATCGTCAAATGTGTCGTATTGGATCGGATAAATAAGCGTGTCCATCTCATCAATGTCACGGATAATATCGGCGGGCTTCGCGGTTTTACTGGTCGTATCGACTCCATCGCTCAGCAAGACGATCGCCTTCCGGCCGGTGATCGACTTGAATTTTTCGTTAAGAACGTTGTCGACTGCGGTGTAAACGCTGGTGCCGGAACCGATCTTTGCTCCCTCGATAGCGTAACGAAGTGCCTTTCGATTGTCGGTAGCCTCGCACAAAATGCGGATCTTTTCGTCAAACGACACGACCATCACCTTGTCCTCTTTACGAAGCTGGGCAATAAATAGCATCGCCGCGGCCTGTATTTCGTTGAGTTTAAAAACGCTGGAGTAGCTCATATCGAGCATCAGCGCGACCGTGAAGGGTGCGTCCTGGCTTGAAAAATAGGCGAGTTCCTGCTCGACGCCGTTTTCGAATATTCTGAATTCACCCTGCCTGATATCAGGCACCGGCCGGCCGCTCCGGGAGGTAACTCGTACAGGTATCGTGACGAGATCGGTATCGACGCGAATAATTTCGTCGTCATTCTTTTTTTGATCGGCCTTTAATTCAACGACAGGATCGTCCGCCTCATTTCGCGAAACGCTCTCGGAGTAGTTCTTATGAAATCCCGATTGCGCTTGCCCGTTCACGGCAAGCATCGAACAAGTAGCTAGGAAGAACAAGAGAACACGCATCGTTAGAGCAATTATACTAGAATACAAGCGGGGCACGGAAGTTTTTCTCGCAACACAATTTCGTTTAGTTCAGGCACTACCTTCCAGGTTGGTGTTGAAGAACCAGGCTGGATAACTTTCAACCCGGCGGGTTCGCATGTTTATAGCAACTAAATACTCACGAATGGGTACGACCCCGGCCGGGGTCAAACCTCTCTACGTAACCCCGTTTCTATAAACATTGGACGCCTCTAGCGTCATGAAAGTCAGTTGCTCGTCTTGATCGCGGTCACTTTCCAGCGGATATTGGCCCGGTCGTCTTTGCGGTCAAATCCGTCAAGCGTGAGCGTGATCGGAATGGTCTCGCCCGGAGGCAGAGCGGGCTGCTGAACAGGCACAACGAGAATGCGGCGTTCCCGAATGACCTCGTTCTTTTGCGTAACGACGCCTACGTTAACCTCCAGCGCCGTCACATTTTTTGTGCCTTTGTTTTTGATGTTTCCGTGAATAAACATCGTGATGGTGCCGAGACCCGTAGGCGATTCGACCGTGCGGTCATCGGTAGAGATAATGATGTCTTTGTTTAAGACGGCAAACTCGGGCGAGCCTTCGCGAAACGAGCCTTCGAGTATCTGAGCTGTCTGCTGCTCCATTGGCGGTTTTAGCGAGAGAAAGTAAATGGCGATTCCGATCAAGGCCAGGCCGACTAACACACCAACCATCAATACTGGATTAAAGGAACGCTTTGTCCCTTCGTATTTGAATTCCTCGTCCATAATTTGATTAGACACCACCTTTCGGCAAAAGGTTCCTCGATAGGTTATCATTTTGTCCACAGACGCGAAAAATGTCCACTTCCGACGCCGAAAATACGACACTTCCCCGCTACGTCGAGGCCGCCCTGCCCGTTCCGTTACGCCGCGTCTTTACCTACCGAGTACCCGAAGAAATGCGCATCAATCTAAGGCTTGGAGCCCGGCTAATGCTGCCCTTCGGCCGCCGGAACGTTACAGGCTACGCGGTTGGCTTACATACCGAATTGCCCGCCGACGTCGAGATCGACGAATCAAAAATTAAAGACATTATCGAGGTCACAGACCCTGAACCGCTCATCACGCCCGAGATCCTAAGACTGACGCAATGGACTGCAGATTACTACGCCAGCTTTTGGGGCGAAATGCTTAAGGCATCGCTTCCCGCCGGGATCAATAAAGACAAAGTGCGGCCAAAACGTCAGAAAGCTGTGCGTTTGCTGTCAACGATCCCCGACGACATCGCCAAACCTCTGACCGAACAGCAGCAATGGATCGTCGATCTGTTGGCGGCAAATGGCGGCGAAATGCTATGGACCGAAGTGCTCGCAAGAGCCGATACCGGAGCCTCGCCGATCAATACGCTCGCTAAACGCGGGCTCGTCGAGATCTTTGTCCAGGATATCCGACGCGATCCGCTGGCCGGCGCAGAACTGCCAAAGCGCGACGATTTTACGCTCACGCCCGAACAGCAATCCTCTCTCGACGCGATCACGACGGCGATCGGTGACAACGACAACTTCAAAGCGTTTCTGCTCCACGGAGTGACGGGCAGCGGAAAGACGGAAGTGTATATCCGAGCGATGCAGCATGCGCTAGATAACGGCCGTAGTGCCATGATGCTGGTACCTGAGATCGCTCTGACGCCTGTTTTTTCAAGGAGATTGAGAGCGGTTTTTGGCTCCGAGGTCGCGATCCTCCACTCAAACCTCAGCACCGGCGAGCGTTATGACGAATGGCGGCGCATTCGCCGAGGCGACGCCCGCATCGCGATCGGGACACGCTCCGCCGTTTTCGCTCCGCTTGAGAACATCGGCCTCGTTATCGTCGACGAAGAGCACGACCCGTCATACCGACAGCACGAATCGCCTTTCTACAACGCCCGCGATGTTGCTGTTATGCGTGCCCACCTTGCAGGAGCGGTCGTCGTTCTCGGCTCGGCAACGCCCGCGATGGAATCGTTTTACAACGCCCAGAACGGCAAATACACATATCTTCGCCTGCCCGAACGCATCGGCGGACGCGGCCTCGCGACTGCGGAATTGATAGATATGCGCGACGTTTTCAAGCGTTTCGGCAAAGACGTCGCTCTCTCGCCGGAGCTACTCGAAGCCATAACCGAAACGCACGGACGCGGCGAACAGGTCATCATTCTGCTCAATCGCCGCGGCTTTTCTCAGTTCGTGCTTTGCCGCACCTGCGGCGAGACGCTCAAATGCCCGAACTGCGACATCACGCTCACCTTTCATCGCAGGGCGGGCAATCTGCTCTGCCACTACTGCAATCACCGTGAAAAGTCACCCAAAGTCTGCCCGCATTGCACGAGCGAATATCTCTACTTCGTTGGCGAAGGCACCGAGAATATTGCCGAAAAGCTCACTAAAAGGTTCCCCGCAATGCGTATCGCACGCGTCGATCGCGACACGATGGCTCACAAAGGCGAGATCGAAGACGTCCTGCTTAAATTCGCCGCGGGCGGCCTCGACATGCTCGTCGGCACGCAGATGATCGCCAAAGGCCATGATTTTCCGAACGTAACGCTCGTCGGCGTCATCTCGGTTGACATTGGGTTAGGGTTGCCCGATCTGCGTTCGGCGGAACGCACTTTTCAGCTAATAACGCAGGTTGCCGGACGCTCAGGACGCGGCAAACAGGCGGGAAAGGTCCTCATTCAGACCTATTACCCTGAACACTACGCCCTCCGCCACGCCAAACAGCAGGACTACGAAGGCTTTTACGCTGAGGAGATCAAGTTCCGCGAACGGCTCGGCTACCCGCCGTTTTTCGTCCTCGCGTCGATACTGATCAAACACCGCGACCACGCCTACGCTTCAAAACAAGCGAATCTACTAAGGCGGTCGCTAGACACCGCAAACCACGATAAACAGGCCCGCATCCTAGGCCCTGCACCCGCTTCCCTGTCGCGCCTAAAGAACGAATTCCGCCTGCAGATAATCCTCAAGGGCAAGACCCGTCGCAACCTTCGCGAAACCCTGAACATCGCCCTAGCCGAGGCGGAACACCAAGGCTGCGACCTGCGAACGATCAATGTGGAGATCGATCCGGTGAACTTAATGTAGGTTGCTCGACGCATATAGTAGTATGCGTAGAAGCCAAACGTCAAAGGCACGAATCCGGTCGGATTCGTGCCTTGCCAAGATAGTATCTTGCTACTTGTTACCGCTTTTTCATGATCGACGGGACCAATGACCCTGTCGGAGCATCAGCCGTGAAATCAAGATCAGTAGCCTCATCGGTCAAACTGATAATTCGGCTATTCGGGGTAAAGGTGTACTGCTTCGAATTGACGGTCATGATGTAAGTTGCACCAACCGTTAGGTCTTCGAAGCGATAGTAACCAAATGGATTGGTCATACTGCGAATCGGCTCCGTCAGGGATCCACCTGTAATCGTCACGTTCACACGCCCCAGTCCGCGACCCGTCGAATCAGCGACCCGGCCACCAACGGTAACGCCAGCCGAAGTCACCACCGCAGCATCAATGGCCTGGTTCCACCAGGCAACGTTGTCCAACGCGATTGTGGCAACATTTCCAGTCGAGTTTTCGCCGTAGAAGCGAAATGCATTAACTGTGGTAGCCGCAGGTAGTTCTCCCTTAGGAACATCATTCTGTACTAACATCGCATTTACCCAGAGGTCATAAGTATTCGGGGCAACACTCTGGCCGGTTCCGTAATTCACTGTAGCGGCCGAGTTGTTCCCGACAATCGTTACCCGATAGTTTGTATTCTGCACGAAAGGGGACGCCGGGAAACTGACCCAATTTCCAGCAGCCCGATTTGCGGTCGTGATGGCGTTCGCCGCTCCGAAGGTAAAACGCACTCCTGTGAATACCTGAGCACTTGTGAAACCTGATGACTGTGCCGATCCAAATGAAGCACCGTTCCCGGCGAAGAAATACCAAGTACCCGATGAACCTCCTGAAAGGTTCATAATGAATTGAACAGAAAACACATCAGCCGCAGTACCAAACTCAGCACTCGTTACGCCAACGCTATTAATGGAACCCGAACTGGATGAAACGCCTCTCAACTCAGATCCCAAAGCAGTCGTTACGCCAGGATTAGCAAGCGTGAATCCGCCTCCGCCCGATCCAACGCGAACCCCACCAAAACCTGAATTCGCTGTTGTAGCGGGTGTTCCGTCAACCGCATCACCAAATCCTAGAAGTCCGTTGGGTGTCTGAGCCAGCACGCCAATTGAAAGCGCCAAGCTAAATAGAGTTACGACGACAAATGAACGAAAATTAATAATGATCATAATAATTGTACGGACGATCAAGCTACACTACAAAGTTCAGACCTCTAATGCGTTCGATAACCGTAGTTTAGGTTTTCGCCAAGAGTACTTCAATAATACAACCCAATTTCGTCAGGCGGATGTTACATAGGACACATTTGTGATCAAATCGAAAGAAATAGGCTGACGGGAAGTTTCAGCCCCATTCCGCCTACCTTGATTAACCGCAATCAATTTTTACTTGGCCGAGGCGAGTTGTATCCGAACGTTTGCGGCCTCGATCTGATCGCGAGCCTGTTCGGTTTCCTCGATAGCGCCGGTCGCAACTGCGGCGAAGGCCTTTTCGGCAGCTTCTTTGTCGGCCTTTGCTTCTGCAACATCGATCTCGTCGGCGGTTGATGCGGTGTCGGCAAGGACGGAAACGGTGTTGCCGTTGACTTCGACAAAGCCGCCGGAAACCGCAAGTTTGTCGCTCGTACCTTTAGAGGTGTAGGTAAGGATTCCTGGTTTGAGTGCCGAAATAAGCGGTGCGTGGTTCGGCAATATACCGGCTTCGCCGGTTGCGGTCGTCACCGTCACCGAATCGACCTCGGCATCGAGTACGCGTTTTTCAGGAGTTACTATTTCTAATCTCAACATTTCTTAAAAGTCCCATGTCCCATAGTCCCAGAGTTCCAGAGTCCCAAGACGACTTGGGGCATGGGACTTGGGACTCTTGACTGATCCTACGCCGCTGCGGCCATTTTCTTCGCTTTCTCGCGGGCCTGTTCGATCGTGCCGACCAT
>JANLTF010000264.1:0-2967 GCA_031362825.1 Acidobacteriota bacterium
TGCTCGCCAGCGTAACGGACGCCCTTACCCTTGTAAGGCTCCGGCGGATAGTAGCCTCGGATATCGGCGGCTACCTGCCCGACCAACTGCCGGTCAATACCTTCAACACTGATCTTCGTGCTGTCCGTAACGGCAACTTTAATGCCGTCAGGAATCGGGAAGAAAATGTCATGGGAAAAGCCTAGATTCAGTTTCAGTATTTTTCCTTGCAAGGCCGCCTTAAAGCCAACGCCTTGAATCTCTAAATCCTTCCTAAATCCAGCACTCACACCGAAAACCATGTTACTCACGAGCGCGCGAGTCAACCCATGAAGAGCTCGAACCTTTCGGTCTTCGTTACTCCGCTCAAAAGTAATTTTGTTGCCATCTATCTTACCGGTGATGGCGGCTGGAAGCGTCCATGCAAGTTTGCCTCTCGGACCCTCAACGGCGACAACGCCGTCAGAACCGATCTTGATGCTTACCTTCTCCGGCAATTCTATTGTTTTTTTTCCGATACGGGACATAGGTGATTCTCAAGTTACCAGACGATCGCCAGCACTTCACCGCCGACGTTCTGTTTTCGTGCGTCCCGACCGGAGACTATTCCACGCGGGGTTGATAAAATTGAGATTCCCATCCCGCCGAGAACGCGCGGAATCTCGCTGGCTCCGACATACTTGCGCAGCCCAGGCTTACTAACGCGCTTGATGCCCGTAATCACCGAGGTTCGGTTCTGCATCTTGTTCGTGACCTTGATCTCCGGAAACCTGCCAGTCGTATCAACTCGATAGTCCCAAATGTAACCTTCTTGCTTGAGGATCTGTGCGATCTCAGCTTTGATTTTTGAATACGGTGCTGACGTCTCGACTTGGAGTGCTCGGTTGCTGTTCCGCAAGCGAGTCAAGAAGTCGGCGATAGGGTCGGAAAGTTGGCTCATATTCGATTAACTAATGATCGCCTCCAATTTTGGCTGATTTGGACGGCGGCCCTTGTCCGTGAATGGCATGCCGAGTTCCGATAGCAATGCTTTCGCCTGCGCATCAGTGAGCGCAGATGTCACGATGGTCACATCGAATCCAATATTGCGTTTGATCTTGTCCAACTCGACCTCGGGAAATATCGACTGATCGGTCACCCCAAGCGTGTAGTTGCCGTTGCCATCAAAAGCTCGTGTTGAAACTCCCCGAAAGTCACGGATTCGAGGAAGTGCCGTCTTGATAAGTCGCTCCAGGAACTCATACATGCGGGCCCCACGCAAGGTCACCTTGGCGCCGATAGCCTGGTTCTGCCTGAGTTTAAAATTCGCGATACTTTTCTTGGCACGAGTTTCCGCCGGCTTCTGACCGGTGATCAGAACCAACTCAGCTTTGGCATCTTCGAGCGCTTGCTTGCCGTCCGGAACGTCGCCGATGCAGGTATTGATAACAACCTTTTGCAAGCGCGGCACCTGATGCACGTTAGCGTAGCCGTGCTTTTCCTTCAGAGTCGGCGTGACTTGCTGTTTGTAAAATTCGAGAAGTTCAACGGCCATACACTATATAATTTTCTTTGCTGATTTCTTTGGCTCATCGATCGACTCGATCCGCCTCACGTTCGAGATGTGAATAGGACCTTCAAGTTCGATGATCCCGCCATTTGGATGGTCCTGCGACTTGCGAGCGTGTTTCTTGATCATCCGGACTCCCTCGACGAGAACTCGTTCCTTCTTTCGCAGAACTTGGAGTATCTTACCTATGGAGCCTTTGTGGTTGCCCGCAATGACAAGCACTTGATCACCCTTTTTCACATGGAACTTAGGACGATTCATAGAACTTCTGGAGCAAGGGAAACGATCTTCATGAAATTCTTCTCGCGAAGCTCGCGGGCAACGGGCCCGAAGATTCGCGTCCCGCGCGGGTTGAGATCTTTGTCAATAATGACGATCGCGTTGTTGTCGAACCGCAAGTAGCTACCATCCTCGCGGCGTATCGGCTGACGAGAGCGAACAATCACTGCCCGAACGACATCGCCCTTTTTTACAGTGCCCCCAGCGGATGCCTCACGCACATGCGCAGTAATCACGTCGCCGATATGAGCTTTGTCTGTCGCTTTACCAATGACGCCGATCATTTTTGCCATGCGCGCACCGGTATTGTCGGCAACGTCGATTCTGGTTCGAATTTGGAGCATATAAAGAAAAGTGGTGGATAATACGCTAGTGCTTGATTATTTCAACAAGGCGCCAGCGCTTCAATTTGCTGAGTGGGCGAGTCTCCGAAATTCGAACCGTGTCACCCACTTGGGCCTTACTCTCCTCGTCGTGAACATAGAACTTCTTAATCTGTTTCACAATCTTGCAAAATTTCGGATGAGGCACGCGAGTCACGGTCTCAACGACCACGGTCTTCTGCATATTGGTCGATGTGACTTGACCAACACGCTCCTTGCGTAGGTTCCGCGCCTCTATGGCGCCTGTGGAAGTTGTTTCGTCCATGTTCTCAGGTCTTACTTGGCCGCAGTAGCGGCTATTCGGAATTTCTCCGTAAGGACCGTCTCTATGCGGGCGATCTCCCGCCGAAGCACTGGAAGTTGGCTTGGTTTCTCGAGTTGACCCCCTTGTTGCTGGAGTCGCATACGAAAGATCTCGTCCTTCAATTGGTGCTTCCGAGCTCCAAGTTCCTTTACGCTAAGTTCGCGGATTTCTTTAATCTTCATGGCAAATTAGGCGACCACCCGATGCCGGGCCATAAACTTTGTGCGGATCGGCAGTTTATCGGCGGCGAGGCGAAGCGACTCCCTAGCCACCGACTCCGGGACGCCATCGAGTTCAAACAGGATATTCCCTGGGCGCACGGTCGCAACCCAAAACTCCGGCGCACCCTTGCCCTTACCCATACGGGTTTCCGGCGGCCGAGCCGTCACTGACTTATCTGGAAAAATTCGGATCCAAAGTTTTCCTTTGCGCTTCATGTTGCGTGTTAACGCCACACGTGCCGCTTCGATCTG
>JANLTF010000267.1:0-4193 GCA_031362825.1 Acidobacteriota bacterium
GGTCGTGGTTTGATCGCCGGGCAAGAGTGTTTCGTCTTTGCCGGCGTGATTTACTCTTACTTCGCCTTCGACAACCGAAACGCGCGAACCTTTGGTTCCGCTTTCGACCGCGAAGATCGTTCCCTTCACGGAGACGAGCGAGTCGGGCGTCTGTACATAAAGACGGCCGTTATGCTGCTTTGCTGCCTCGACGATCACATCGCCGCGATCGAGCTTGACGGTCACGCCGCGCATATTTTCGGTCACCGAGAACTCAGACCGCTCGCGCATCTCAACCGTCGAACCGTCGGCTAGCCGAAGCACGGCGTTCGAATCTTTTGCCGTGCGGACATGTTCGCCTTTCTTAAGCTGTTCGCCGCCGATCAGTTGGCGGGTCTGAGCGTCGGAAACGACATATACTTCGCCGTTCACACTATCGAGCGTCGCAGCGAGCGTGCTGCCTGACAGGTCTACACGCTCGTACATGAATAGTCCCGCGATCCCCACGGTTAGGACCAGCGCGGCAGCAACGCTCCAACGCATAACGTTTGACCTCCGGCTCGTGCCTGTCCGATGGGCCTTTCGCGTTGTCCGAGGCGTGTGGCTCGGAGCGATGAACGTTGCCGACTTGGTGGCTGCAAACGAGCGCTGTGCCTTCAGTTCCTGACGACAGGGAATGCACTCGTTGGAATGATCTTCCAGGAGAAGTTTACGTGCAGTCGACAGTTTCCCGTCGAGATATGCGGGCATTAACGACTGAAAATCGTCGCACCCGTGAATGTGTTCGTTATTATTGCTGGGGTTCATTGTTTCTACACCTTCCAAATATAAATTGACCGAGGATGAATTCTTACCCGCTTGCTGGCTGATACGTTCCCAGACGCCGGCCGTCGACCGCTCGATGATCGATGGGTCTATCTGCTCGTTTCGTATTTCGTGCGTGGCCTTGTCTATGATCGCGTCCAGATCTTGCTTATTGTGCTTCATGATGTTTCTCCAAATAATTACCGATCTCCTTGCGCAGCCGGGTCCGTGCACGGTGTAGTGTGACGGCAACGACCATCTGCGACGTGCCTAATATTTCGGCTATCTGTGAATTGTCGTAGCCTTCGTAATAGCGGAGAGCAAACGCCGTCGCGGCCCGCCCCTCGAGCTTTGCGACCGCCTCGCGGACAAGCTCTTTAAGTTCGTTGTCGGCCATATTGTCGGCCGGGCTCGGAGCACGGAATTTCGCGTTTTGATCAAAATCCAGGACATCGAGCGAGACCGCATTTGCCCGAATGCGGCGTCTCACCACATCGAGCGAAGCGTTGATCGCCGCGCGATACAAAAAGGCACGCGGATTGGGTGCCAGGTCACGCTTTTCCCAGCCCGGTGTGAGCCGCATAAAGATAGTCTGAAGTACGTCCTCGGCATCGCTCTGGCTGCCGGTAATTCGGCAGGCGACACGGAACATTCCTTTCGAATGATCGTGGAACAGTTCTCCGAGGCCCTTGAGATGCTCACTACCTGCGGCCACCTCAGTTGGTGCCGGTTGGGCTGTTGGATCTGACAATGCACTTATTGGCAGCATGTTGGCGGCGGTTTGGCTCACATTTATCTCCGCTGAGATCGTCTTCTATAAACATAAACGCGTGAGCAGTCCAATTATTAACACGGTCGCAGAATATTTCCTACTTCTTTCCCAAATATCTGAATTCTTAGGACATAATTGAGCTAATGGGCGCGAAGCCAGGCTTGCGATGCTCGAAAGCGAAAAAGGAAATATTCGGCTTTCGGCCACCACTCTTTCTCGGTGGCTGGGTTATGGAGGACGACGCAATTGCTGAGACTATTTGGTGGAAATTTAGGTGTGAATCAAAAAAGAGGCCGCCTTTTCAGACAGCCCCATTAACTACCCCTAAACCACTAATTCTTGAGTGTATATGGAGCCGGTGATAAGACTCGAACTTACGACCTGATGATTACAAATCAACTGCTCTACCAACTGAGCTACACCGGCGGGCTTTTTTTGGTCAACTTGGCGTTGGCCGCAAACGAAGATACTAGCAAAAGAAGCTAATTGTGTGCAAATCGGTTGGAGCGGACTGCGGGCTCCAGTTCCGAGTTTCGAGTTCGGAGTTCCGAGTTCTGAGTTCCGGGTTGCGTGTCGGTCAATCGTATTAAAAGTTAAACGTCGCAAAAACTTGTTGACCTTTTGGTGTCGCAGATACTACAATAATAGAGGCCAATTGGGTTTTGTTCCCGTGGGCGTTGCCATCCTAACAGACGCTGTCATTCCGGCGGCGCATCGATATCAAGATCATTAGAGGAGAAAATCGTGAATTTTCAACAACTTACCATGCGTTTATTGCTGACCTGTCTTGTCGTTTCTGTTTTTGCCGTCGCCGGGCTTGGCCAGGCTAAGATAATGCCTTCGGTCAATTACGGCGAAGAAAGGGCTCCGAAGAGCATCGCGACGGGAAATAATCTTTACTGTGCAGGCTATATTCAGTCAAACGGAATCAGTACCGCGAACCGGATCGTCGCTTCGAACGACGAAGCCGAGGCGTACACGTTCAAGCAGAACGATTTTCTATACATCAACATGGGCGCGAATAAGGGCGTGAATGTCGGCGATATTTTTGCTGTCGTGCGGCCCCGCGGCCAGATCGAGAGCCGTTGGACGAATAAACGCGACATCGGATTTTACGTGCAGGAAGTCGGGGCTGTCGAGGTCGTTCGGGTGAAGAACGAAGTCTCGGTTGTCCGTGTTAAGGCCTCGTGCGAAGGCTTTTTGCTGGGCGACCTCATTCAGTTGACCGAAAAGCGTACGAGTCCGCTTGTCGAGTCGCGTCCGGCACTTGATCTGTTTGGCGATCCCTCGGGCAAAGCGATGGGCCGAATTTTGATGTCTCGCGACGGAGCAGAAATGCTATCACGTGATTTTATTGCCTATGTTGATCTCGGTGCTGACAATAACGTTCAGATCGGCGACCGTCTGACGATATTCAGGCGTCTCGGCAAGGGCAATATTACACAGATCCCGCAGAAAGAATCGGCCAGTGCCCGTGACGAAGGCTTTCAGAGCGACACTTATCGAGGCGGAAAGGTTTCAAATCAGACCCCACGAAAAGACGGCGATAAGGCCGACGGAAAGGTCGTGACGACATACGACGCAAAGTTTGGCCGCCCGCTTGGATTGAGAAAGGTCGTCGGCGAGGCCGTCATTCTCAACGTCAAAGAGCATACGGCAACGATCGTGATAACACGCACCGCTCAAGAGATCCATACTGGCGATTGGGTAGAAGTGCAGTAATTAGCGGTCAGTCGTCAGTGGTCGGTGGTCAGAATTATTAATTCTGACCAACGGCCACTGACTTTTTTCAGTTTTCGAGGTCGCTGGCAAGAGTGCTGTCGTCGATCACGGCGGTTCGCTTACGCTCGCGGATGAAGTAGGTGAAATAGCCGTACATTGACCAAATCGCGGTGATCACGGAGACCCAGAGGGCACCGCGTCCGACGAGGTAGCCGAAGACCTTCCAGTCGTTGGATGTGAGGGCAAGTGTCGTAAGATTCGAAAACGCAGTCTGGACCTCGGCTACATTCCAGAAAAACGCAGGGTAATCGAGGCCGAAATTCGAGACCGGCACGCTTCCGTTCGCGGCGGCGACGAGCAGGGCGACGATCGCGACGCACTGCGCCCACATCTTGAGTTTACCGAGGCTTTGGGCCTGTATGACGACGCCTTCGCTGGCGGCGACGCTGCGGAGGCCTGTGATGATAAACTCGCGTCCGATGATCACGCAGACGGCCCACGACGGAGCGAGGTGTTTCTCGACGAGGACGATCAGGGCTGCGGAGATCAGGAGTTTGTCGGCGATCGGATCGAGAAACTTGCCGAGCGTCGAGACCTGATTGCGTCGGCGTGCAAGCTGGCCGTCAACGATATCTGTTAGGGCAGCGATCAGGAAAATTACAATAGCGAGTGCATAACCGCTAATCCCGAACCACGTCTCGCCCGCAGGCGTCAGCAAGACGACGACGAGCAGCGGTACGACGACGATGCGGCCAAGAGTTATGTAATTTGGTAAATTCACTTCTTCTGCTTAATCATAAGAGTTTTTCGCTCAAAGTCGCAAAGAGACAAGGCAGCGAACCGTAGATTAAGCAAGAATTTGCGAAGCCATCGCAAAATAATAGGCATTTTTTTGAACGCGGATCGGGCGGATCAA
>JANLTF010000276.1:0-1587 GCA_031362825.1 Acidobacteriota bacterium
TTCGCTTTACGTTCCGAGCAATGCCTACGCACAGGATACTCCCTCACAAACCGGCGAGTCCCGCTCGTTAGGTTTGCAGCAGTTTGCATCGCGGATCGATCCGAAACAGACATTCGGCGTCACATTTGAGGGCTACATAAATATTCCGTCGGACGGTATCTACGATTTTCAGATCGATTCGACGTGGGACCGCAGCCTTTCGATCGACGGCCAAATGCTGATCGACGAAGCCGGTACCAAAGACCGCGCGATCAAGTCCGCCGTTATTCCGCTCAAGGCCGGCTGGCACAAGATCGCCATCCACTACGACCACCACGAAGGCGAAATGTTCTTTCGGTTGCGCTACGGCCTAAAAGGCCAGGGCCTGAGACAGATCGGCGGCGGCGAATTGGTGCATTGATCGGACGTGGGGAAAAATAGGCGGCAATTGCTTGATAACTATGATACAATATTTCGTAGATGAAATACAAGCATAAATTTCAAAAATCATTGCGGGACAGTGGGACAAAACGCCACAATGTCGTAAGTCCATTACGTAGAATGGTTTATGCCTGCCCAGAGCTGTCCCGACTTGTCCCATCGTGGGACAAAAAGTTGGGAGCGAATAAGTGATATATGAAGAATTCTAACTCGGTTTTCTCAGCGTCTCAGCGTCTCTGCGGTTTAATCCTTCTGTTTACCGCTTATTCCTTACCGCTTATTGCCCAAACCAAAGACTACGCCAAATGGGTCAATCCGTTCATCGGCACCGGCGGGCACGGGCATACATTTCCGGGCGCGACGATGCCGTTCGGTATGGTCCAGCTCTCGCCCGACACGCGCATCGACAACTGGGACGGCAGCAGCGGCTATCACTACTCCGATGACACCATCTACGGCTTTTCGCACACACACCTAAGCGGCACCGGCATTCCCGATGGTTGCGATATTTTGTTTATGCCGACCATTGGCGAACCGCAGCTTTTCGCCAAGGAAGGTGACAAATCAGTAAACGGTTACGCTTCGAGATTCTCGCACGCTAACGAGAAGGCCGAGCCGGGGTATTATTCCGTCAGGCTCGACGACGACGGAATTTTAGCAGAGATGACCGCGACGAAACGCGTTGGGTTTCATCGTTACACCTTTCCGAAAACTGACAAGGCCAATGTCGTTTTGGACTTGAAATGGCGCGATAGGTTGGTGGATTCGTATATCCGTCGTGCTGATTCAAATCGACTTGAGGGACATAGGCGCTCAACTTCGTGGGCAAAGAATCAGGTAGTCTATTTCGTCGCAGAGTTTTCTCAAGGACTTTACATAAATCGTCTTGCGGACGAAAAAGGATCCGATTACAGTCCTTATGATCGGATGAATGAGGATTATTCAAGGTCAACTAAATTGTCGATCCGGTTCTCGAATAAACGTAACGAATCTATCTACGTCAAGGTCGCAATCTCTTACGTCTCCATCGAAGGTGCCCGTAAGAATCTCGCCGAAGAGCTTCCCGGTTGGGACTTTGACAAGGTGCGCTCCGACGCGAAGGCGGCTTGGAACAAGGAGCTGTCAAAGATCGAGGTTTCGGGCGGGACTGATGCTCAGACCACGACG
>JANLTF010000359.1:0-6208 GCA_031362825.1 Acidobacteriota bacterium
CAATGACTTTTCAACCGTTACGCCAGCCAATAAAATAACCGCCTTGTTTGGACCAAAAGGCGGCTGGGATGATACTGAATTAGATCTGGCCGGGAAAAACGGTGTTAACGTCGTGACGCTTGGCGGCCGCATACTAAGAGCCGAAACCGCAGCGATCGCCCTGACGGCGATATTGCAGCATCGGTTTGGCGACGTTAATTAGATCGAACTTTTTGGCGTGCGCGGCCTGTAATAGGAATCGCCCCGCTGTGTCAACTTGGCCTTTGCACCCAGTGACTGGATAACGGAATCGAGAAGTTCCTTATTCTCGAGCTTAAAATTGACCAAACCTTTGACATCCGCGTCCGCGTCATCGAACTGCAAAACCAAATATCGCCGCTTTTCCTTAAGCAAACCCGCAAGCCCTGCTCCCGGAAGCGGGATATGGCTGACCACGTTGCCTGTGGTCGAAGTCACTGAATCCGAATTCGGATAAACCACCAGCAAAGATTCAAACGCTATCGCAAACATTTCCTTTTGCGTCTTTCCGTAAAACACCAGACGGCTGTTCTCGTCGTCAAATTTTAGCGTCCCTTCGGTCTTGTCGTTAAAACCAAAAAGCCCGCCTTCGTACTTGGCGGCAAATGACGAAGGTGCAGGTTTTGCGTTAGGATTAGCACTCTTTTCGATTGGCCGCGGCTGGGCCGAGGCGATCACCGACAGCGAGAACACAAGCAAAGCGAGAAAAAATAACTTCTTCATATCAACCTCAATTTACTGAACTATTGGTTGTTAGACGCTCGGCAGCCGAGTTAGGTTGTTATTTTGCAACAGATAATTTGCGTTCTTCGAGATACGGCGTCAGCCTTTGTTCCGCTATAGCTACGTATTCGGACGAGATCTCCGAACCGAGCCATCGACGGCCAAGCTGATGGGCGATCTTCGCCGTTGTGCCGCTGCCCATGAAGCAGTCGTAAACAAGATCGCCCGCGTTCGTCCAAGTGCTTATCTGATCGTGGGCGAGTTGCTCAGGAAAGATCGCGGGATGGCCAAACGCGACTTTGTCCTTTGAGCTAGAGGTGCCGACGTTGTAGTAAAAGATCTCGCTGTCGCCGTAGTAAAAGATGTTGTCCACTTTGCGCTCTTTGGGAGCTACGTGGTTGTGTGCGAGGTCATTTCTACCGACCTTCGTAATGCGGAATGATTTGAACGCCTTTTCCTGATTGATCGTTTGAACGATCGGATTGAAGGTCTTAGGCCGATCCTTGGAGAAGCAAAACATATACTCGAAGCACTGCCGATACCGCAATCCGCAGTCGCTCGGGATCGGGTTGTTCTTGGCGTAGATCATCGTATCGTGGACACGAAACCCTGCTTCTTTGAACGCAAATGCGTGTTTGAAACTACTGAGCGTTTCGTCGCCATTGAGCGTGCGGTCACCGACGACCCAAATGACGACGCCGCCCGGCTTGGTCTTCGCAAATAGGCCGCGGGCGATCTCATCGACCGGACAATGATAGCCGTTATATTCACGCAGATCGTCGTACGGTGGGCTCGTGATCGTCATATCGATGAGATCGTCGGGCATTCGCGCCAGTGTTTCGGTACAGCTTTCGAGATAGATCTTGCCTGTGTCCATAAATTAGAGCGGCCACTTTTCAGTGAACTGCGTTAAGAATGCTTTTTCTTCCTTTTCAGCCTCGACCTCTAGGAAAGTCCGGAATTGCTCGGTTTCATCGAAGTACTGCTCCTCGTTTATCTTTCCGGCGAAATACACG
Organism: Acidobacteriota bacterium; assembly: GCA_031362825.1. GTDB lineage: Bacteria > Acidobacteriota > Blastocatellia > Pyrinomonadales > Pyrinomonadaceae > OLB17. The sequence continues at coordinate 1,758 of JANLTF010000359.1, forward strand.
AGCCTCAGCCAGACGAGGTACGTATTGAGTGTATCGATCTGGTTATATTCAACGATCTTTGTGATGTCGCGGGCCAGCCAAAGGTCGGTGACCTGATCGCCTTTGACGTCGATCTTGCCCGGATAGCCGCAGAGCTTGGCGAGTTCATCGAGTTTTGGTTTCATCGCTCCGGTCGAGAAGAGTTTTAGGAGATCGAGATGATCTTCGTTATCCCATTTTTTGAAATAGTCGCCCGGATCCCAAGCCTTTTGCGGACGTTCGTTAAACTCAGGGGCCGAGACCTCGTTGATCATTCCGCGTTGGATCAATACTTGCAGATCCGATTCCGCCGAATTAAATCCAACGAGCTGCGGACGCCGCTTACCGACAAAATATAGAAACTGCTGAATTATCTCGGCCTCATTGATGTCGTCTTCGAGAAACGGCAATTTCGGCAGCGAGTTGAGGCCGAATTCGATCGTCCGTTCGCCCTCGCGATAAACTACTCGCCGCGAGAGAAACGCGATCGAGACGACCCGCGAGAACATATATTTGATAAACGGCCTCGGACTCTTTTCCACATCATATTGCGGCGTATGCTCCCAAAGCCGCTGCATCGCATCGATCTCGGTCGTATCATCGGGCAGATCGAAAAGGCGGCGTGCTCCGGCGGCATCGGGCACCCATTCGAGGTCGTAAAAGAGACAGAGTTCGGGGATATTACCTTTTAACATTTAAGGGTTATGGCTATAAGCGCTTGTCTTCTTAGGCGCTTAGGTGCGATGGCAACCAAATCTTACCACACTGCGCGCCGATGTTAAATCCATTTGCGCGCCTCTTTGCGTAATTCTTGTTGTTAACTTATTTTTCGCCGACGAGATAAATGACGTGCTTGTCGCCCAGAACGCGGGCCGAGTGATATGTCCCGGCAGGCATAATGTCGCGGTCGCCGGCCTCAAGTGTGTATGTGCCGAACCGTTCGACGGTCATCTCGAGCGAGCCGGAGATTATCCAATGCGTCTGGTCATTGTCATGTTTGTGGTTTGGAAACGCGGATCCCGGCGAATCGCCCCACTGAAATACCCGATAGCCTTCGGTAGCCAGAATATGCCAAAGCATAGCCGGATTGGGCGGATTGAGTCCATCCCATTTTTCAACTCGATACATAAGTGATCTCCGGCCGCCAAACTACCTACTAGATATCCTACACGATTTGGTCAAATGTATGGCGGATATCCGACGTACGATGTGGGTTAGAAACCCGCAACTTTCTCATAAACTCAACCATTGCAACGTCTTCCGCCTTGTGGCACGGTGGTTGCCATTTACCAAGCGTCGGAAGAAGATTTCCACAATCCACCCAAGGGGAGAAATAATACAATGAAAAACCTAATATCGACATTTGTAATGGCCGCGGTGATGGCAGTAATGGTTCCAGCATTTGCCTCGACTTCGAACGCTCAGACGCGCTACTACGACAACCCACGCCGCACCACGAGCACCTACAAGAAACCGAGCATCTATCGACGTCACCGAAATCTATTTAACATTGCGATCGGAACCGGTGCCGGAGCACTGCTCGGCGGACTACTTGGCGGAAAGAAAGGAGCACTGTACGGCACGGCGATCGGAGCCGGTAGCTCAGCCCTCTACACCTACAAACTGAAGCCGAAACAGCGTAAATATCAGTCGCAGTATTTTCGCCGAAACTAACTTTTCAAAAATCTGAATTGACGAATGGCCGTGGAATCAAAATTCCACGGCCATTTTTGCCTTTGTCGCTGACGACTACGTTTCGCTAATCGGCAATATACATTAGTAAGTGTAAGTATTCGCCGCGATCATCACATCCGCTATGCGTTGGCGGGCGGCGATGGTGTTGACGGGCGAATTATTTTTGGTGAAACGCTTGAGAGCTACCAGAAGCGTACGGCCTTCGTCGCCTTCGCTGATGGCAGCGATGGTGTTTTTGGCCTTGGCATCGACACGCTGGATGGCGTCGTTGCAATAGACGCTTGCCATGTCGATGTAGCGGCCGGCGGCCTCTTCGCCGTTCTTGTCAGCGTATTTTTTGGCACGAAGAATTGCCGTTTCCATCTGGTACGCGTCCATGATTATGTCGGCACAATTCATCAGGACTTCCTGCTGTTCGCTGAGGGCCATCATGTATTTCTGAGCGGCAGTTCCGAGAACCATCAATGCCGTTTTCTTGGCGTTCTGAGCAAGTTTCGTCTCGGCTGCGAGCAATGATGTATCTTCGTCAAAAGACATAGACGGATTTAGGAGTTCATCTTGCAAAGCCTTTGCGGCCTGGAGCAATCCGAGTTTGCCCTTCATCGCACGTTTCATTAACTGTCCCGGGATCAACATGCGGTTGATCTCGTTCGTGCCTTCGAAAATGCGGTTGATGCGCGTATCGCGGTATGCCTGTTCGGCGGGATAATCAGCCGAGTAGCCGTAGCCGCCGTAGATCTGTACCATTTCGTCGACGACGTAATCGAGAGCTTCGGAGCAGGCGACCTTGTTGATCGACGATTCGACCGCATATTCCTCGATCGACTGGAGTTTTGTCGCGCTGTCGGCGCCGTCACCGATCAGGTGATCGATCATTCCGACGGTGCGGTACGTGATCGATTCGGCAACCCATGTGCGGATCGCCATCTCGGCGAGCTTGTGTTTGATCGCACCAAACGATGAAATCGGTCTATTGAACTGATGACGCTCGTTGGCGTAACGAACGGCCTCATGAATAGCGAGCTTTGCTCCACCCGTGACCGAAGCTCCCAGTTTAAAACGGCCCACATTGAGTACGTTAAACGCGATCTTGGCTCCGTCGCCGACGTTGCCGATGAGGTTACCAACCGGAATTTTGGCGTCGGACAAGATGACTGCGGTCGTCGAGGAAGATTTAATTCCGAGTTTGTGCTCTTCATTGCCGGGACGACAGTTTTCACTGCGAGGAACGACGAATGCGGAGAATTTCTCTTTCTCGCCATCGACTTTGGCAAAGACGATATACACGTCCGCAAAACCGCCATTCGTGATCCACATCTTTTCGCCGTTGAGTGTCCAGGTCTGGCCATCATCGCTCAGCTTGGCGACGCATTTGGCACCGAGAGCGTCCGAGCCCGAACTCGATTCGGTCAGGCAGTAAGCCGAAACGATCTCGCCCGAGATTATACCCGGAATCCATTGTTTTTTGAGTTCTTCGCTGCCCCAATAGAGGATCGGAAGCAGGCCGATCGAAGTCTGGGCACCATAGGTTGAACCAAAACCGCTGCCGCGGCCGACCATTTCGGCGATGACAACGCCCGAGGTCTGATCGAGTTCCATCCCGCCGTATGCTTCGGGGATGTTTGCCCCGAGCAGACCAAGTTCGCCGGCCTTTTTGAGCAGATCCCGGGCGACTTCCCAGGCGTGGCCTTCGAGAGCGGGCAAATTGGGTACGACTTCGTTGTCGATATACTCTCTGCAGGTCTCGCCGATCATGCGATGCTCGTCGGTAAAATCCTCGGGCGTAAACATCTCGGCCGTTGTCGAATCAGCGATCAAAAACTCGCCGCCTTTTACATATTCTCTTTCCATTTGTGGTTCCATTTTATTGCTCCTCTTTTTTGATCTATTTCGCGTGCTGTGAAATCGACAGCAGATTTCCGTCAGGGTCCTTAAACCATGCCACCTTTGTTCCGTCCGGTGCCGCCCAGATACCTTGCTCGTCCTGCGTCATCCACGGAAAGTCGTAGAACTCGAATTTGACGCCGCGGGAACTAAGATCCGTCGCGGATGCCGCAATGTCATCAACCTCCCAGCCAAGCACCGAAAATTCATGCGGCGTAAAGTTCTGGACCGGGGTTATTCTTAACATGATGCCGCCCGTATCGAATACGAGTGCAAAGCCATCGTCGGACTTAAAACTCAGCCCAAGCGTCATCTCGTAAAACTGCCTGGCCTCGTCCTTTTTGACCGTCGGGATGAGAATTACGGGTTTGGCATTTGTCAGCATATTAACCCCGCTATCAGTCGATCCGCTCAAAGATCCCGGCCGCTCCCATGCCGCCGCCGACACACATTGTTACCATTCCGTAGCGTTTGCCGGTGCGTTTGAGTTCCTGCAAAACGGTCGCCGTCAGTTTGGCTCCGGTGCATCCCAGTGGATGTCCGAGTGCGACGGCACCGCCGTTGACGTTGACCTTGCTCGGGTCCATTTCTAGGACCTTCATCACCGACAAACCTTGTGCGGCGAACGCTTCGTTCAGCTCGATCACGTCGATCTGATCGAGCGTAAGCCCAGCCATCTTGAGTGCTTTCGGGATCGCGTAAACCGGACCGATGCCCATTTCCTCAGGCAGGCATCCGGCGGTCGCGAACGAAATAAATCTTGCAAGCGGTTTGATGCCGAGTTCGGCGGCTTTGTCGGCAGACATAACAACTGTCGCGGCAGCTCCGTCGGACATTTGTGACGAATTACCGGC